>JAXDRN010000066.1:0-20079 GCA_034090985.1 Rothia sp. (in: high G+C Gram-positive bacteria)
GGAGGGATGATGCGGCGAGGCTATCAGCTTGCCCGGGCTTGGCTTATTGCCATCACCGCCACCGCTGGTGGAGCCCTATCCCACCTGCTGGCAGGTGGCCAGCTTCCCCACCCCCTGCTTCTGGCCCTAGCCTGCTCCCTGACGGCCCTGCTGACCCTGGGCCTTTCCTGCCTGAAGCTACCCCGAATCAGCCTGGCCTTGGGGGTGGGCCTTGGCCAGGGCCTGCTGCATCTTCTCTACAGCCAGGGCCAGCCCCTGAGCCTTACTCTGAACCATCAGCAGCACCATCAGAGCCCCTCAGAGGCCCTAGAGGCCCTCAGGGCTGCCAGCCTGACCTCAGCTACCTTAGGGGAGCAGGCCACCTCTGCCTCAGGCCTACTGGCTCAGAGCCATCTGCTAGAGCACGGCCTGGCCCATGAGGGGCCAGCCATGTGGCTAGGTCACAGCCTGGTAGCCCTTCTCACCTTCGCTCTTTTAGCCTACGGGGAAGGTCTGCTTCTGGCCCTGCGGGCCCTTCTTGGCTACCTACGCTCCTGGCTAGCGCCCCTGAAGCCTGGCCTTACCCTGCCTGCCCCTAGCCTGCCGGTGCCTGCTAGCCTAGACCCTCTTCTTAGCTGGCTACTGCCCAGCTCCCAGGCCCCCCGGGGCCCGCCTGTCCCTGCCCTAGTTTGAAGGAATAAATAAAAGAACCTTGTAACAGGTAAGGACACTTCTTATGTTGATGGCCTCAGACGCCAGAAAAATCGGACCTGCCCTGCTCGGGGTAGTTGCCCTTGCAGCCACTAGCCTGCTGGGTTTCAGCCCGGCCCAGGCCCACGACGAGCTGGTCTCTAGTAATCCCAGCCAGAACGCCCAGCTCAGCCAGGCCCCCCAGAGCCTGGAATTGACCTACAGCGGCGAGATTATGGACCTTGACGGAGTCAACCAGGTCAGGGTCAGCAATGCCGCCGGTGAAAGCATGACCGAAGGCAGCCCTCAGGTTGAGGGCAAGCAGGTCATTCAGGATCTCAAGAGCGACCAGCAGGAGGGCACCTACACCGTCAGCTGGCGGGTAGTCTCTTCAGACGGTCACCCCATTCAGGGAACCTTCACCTACCAGGTGGGGCAGGCTAGCGATCTAGCCAGCCAAGCAGCTGGCAGCTCTGCCTCTAGCTCAGCTGCTGAAAGCTCGGCAGCTTCTAGCACAGAGAGCGCAGCTGCTGACCCCCTAAGCCAGCTAGGCAGTGGGCTTTCAGGGCCCCTCAAGCTGGTTCTGGCCCTGCTCGGCCTAGGAGCCTTAGGGGCGGTCCTGACCCTGATCCTTATGAAAATGAAGCGCAAGTAAGCGCCCTTACTAGATTTTTATAGACCTGAAAGAAAACCATGTCAGTTCAGAAATACTCACTAGCCCTTGCCCTCTCTTCCCTGCTTCTGCTCAGTGCCTGCTCCAGTAGCAACACTGCCAGCTCAAGCTCTAGCTCCCCTGATGCCAGCGCCAGCGTTAGCGTTAGCGCTGGGACAGAAACCAGCCAGTCAGAGGCTGCCAGCGCCCTGAAAGTTGAGGACGCCTGGATTAAGGCCAACACTCAGACCATGACTGGAGCCTTTGCCCGAATCACCAACACCAGCGACAGCCCCATCACCATTCAAGGGGGCAGTAGCCCTAGCGCCAGCATGATTGAGCTGCACACCACTATTCTGGATCCAGCAACCGGCCAGAGCAGCATGAAGGAAGTTGAAGGCGGCTTTACCCTTGAACCGGGCGCTAGCCTGGACCTGGTTCCCGGTGGGGACCACATTATGCTCATGGGCATGAGCTGCTCCCTGCTTGCCGGTAGCAGCAGCACTATTAGCCTGCAGACCTCGGCCGGGGAGCTCAGCTTTGAGGCCCAGGTGCGGGACTACGCAGCAGCCCAGGAGGAATACGCCCCTGGTGACCACAGCGGCCACCAGACCATGGCAGAGACCAGCAGCGCAGCTACTGAGAGCGCCCCTGCTGAGAGCGCCCAGGCTACCTTGCCCCAGTGCGCCTAAGTATCTAACCCCATCAGCTGGCCCCTGCCCCGGCAGGGGCCAGCCCCCAAAAAATAGGCTTAGCTAGGAAAGAGTATGACCAGTTCCTTTGACCACGACCTTGAAAAAGCCATCAGCGGCCTAGAGCAGCAGGAGCCTGAGAAGACGCAGGCAGGCAGTGTTCAGGACAGCGCTGAAGAAAGCAGCCCTCTGCAGAGCAGTCGCCGGGTAGCCCTAGCAGGGGCCCTGGGCCTAGGAACCGGCGTGGCTGCAACCCTAGCAGGCCACTATGCGGCCAGTGGCCAGCAGGAGGAGACTGAAGCTAGCTCCAGCACACCTGCCCTCCAAGAGGCCAAGGTTCCCTTCTACGGGCCCCGCCAGGCCGGAATTGATACCCCGGCCCCCAGCTACGGTGTCTTTATCGCCCTGAACCTCAATAGCGGCCTAGAGAGAGAAGGCATCCGCCGCCTGCTGACCATTCTGACCGATGACGCTGCCCGCCTCACCGCAGGCCGGGCCCCCATCACCGACCAGGAACCAGAACTAGCTGATGTAGCTGCCAACCTGACGGTCACCTTCGGCTTCGGTGAACGGATCTTCGACATCGTAGCCCCCCAGAAAAAGCCCTCCTGGCTCAAGCCCCTGCCCGCCTTCGAACAGATTGACCAGCTCCAGGACCAATGGAGCGGCGGGGACCTGCTCCTTCAAATCTGCTCCTCAGACCGCTTCACCCTAGCCCACGCCCAGCGGGTCCTGCTCAAGGACTGCCGCAGCTTCGCCTCAGTCCACTGGGTCCAGGAAGGCTTCCGCCGGGCCTACGGTAGCGAAAGGGAAGGCAGTACCATGCGCAACCTTTTTGGGCAGGTAGATGGAACCATCAACCCCTCAAACAGCGACGGCAGCATGGAATCCTACGTCTGGGGCCAGCAGGAAGAACTGACCCCCTGGGAGGAGGGGGGAACCTCCCTGGTCATCCGCCGAATCCACATGAACCTAGATAGCTGGGACCAGGCTGACCGGCCAGCCAGAGAAGACGCTATCGGCCGTAAACTCAGCAACGGCGCCCCCCTCACCGGCAGTCAGGAAAGAGACCCGGCTGACCTCTCTGCAACCAACGAACTGGGCTTTCCCGTCATTGCCCCCTACGCCCACATACGGCGGGCAGCAGCCCAGAATCGGGTGGAGCAGATCCTCCGCCGCGGCTACAACTACGATCTGCCCGTTCAGGCCGCCAGCGGCTTCTCAGAAGGGGGGCAGATAAGCGGGGGAGTGAGCTCCTCAGGGCTCATCTTCTGCTCCTACCAGGCTGACCCCATCCAGCAATTCCTTCCCATCCAGCAGCGGCTGGCCGACCTGGATATGCTTAACACCTGGACTGTGCCTATCGGGTCAGCTGTTTTTGCTCTGCCCGCAGGTGCCCGCCCAGGCAGTTTCGTAGGCGAAGGCCTCTTTAGCTAAAAGACCGTCAAAAGGAATCAAGTAGCAACATGGCAGCACACGAGAAAGAGCGGGGGCTCCAGGGCAGCTGGATCTGGGCCTTCCCCCTAGCCTCCCTGCTAGCTCTGGCCCTGAGCCTGCTGGTCACAGGCTCAAACGCTGGAACCGACCTGGCAGATGCCGGCCCCCTGGTCCGCTGGGGCCTACCGGTGGCAGAAAGCCTACAGAACTTCTCCATGGCGGCGACCATGGGCTCCATCATCTTCGCCCTAGGCCTAGTGCCCCGCTTTGCTGATGCAGCCCGGGGCCGGATCAAGGTGAACATGGCTCAGCCAACGAGCGCAGAGCAGCGGGAAAAAAACCTGCACCGCAGGGAGCACCCCGCCTTCAGGCAGACCATGACCCTGGCCTCAGCGGCAGCTGTTACCTGGACCATCTCTGCCATAGCTGTGCTGATCTTTAGCTACGCCGACATCTCTGGCCGCTCACCGGCCGGTGGAGCTGACTACACCTCAGAGCTCATCAGCTACATCAGCAGTATCAGCTCCGGTCAGCAGGAGGCAACTAGCATTGTCGTGGCTGCAAGCGTAGCCACCCTGGTCTTTGCCGTCCGCTCCCTGACCGGCCTGCTCCTTACCCTAGGCCTTTCCCTGATCGCTATTGTGGCCATGGCCCTAGGGGGCCACTCCTCAGGCGGTGACGACCACATGGGGGCGGTCAATTCCCTAGGCCTGCACCTGCTGGGGGTAGTTATCTGGTGCGGCGGGCTGATCACCCTAGCCTATATCTCCTGCCAGCTAACCGGCCCAGAGGCTGGCAGCGGCACTCTTGCTGAAGGGCAGCGGGGGGCAGCTACAGCCAGCGGCCGCCGGGTGCCCCTGGCCCTAGCCGTGCTTCGCCGCTACTCCCTGCTGGCCCTGATTGGTTTTATTCTGGTTCTCAGCTCTGGGCTCATCAATGCCCTGGTACGGCTCAACAACCCCAGCGAACTTTTTACCACCAGCTACGGGCTGCTGGTCCTCATCAAGCTCAGCCTGACCCTAGCCCTGGGGGCTATTGGCCTAATCCATCGCCTGCGGCTGATCCCCCAGATGCAGTCAGGTAAGACAGGTGCCCTAGCCGGTATCTGGAAGGCTATCGGCTGCGAACTGATCCTCATGGGGGCAAGCAGCGGTCTGGCCGTCTCCCTCTCCCGCACCCCACCGCCCGCCCCAGAAACCCTAGAGGCCGGGGCGGAACCGGTCAGAATCATCACCCTCTACGACATGCCCCCAGAACCCCAGCTGGCCCAATGGTTCACCCAGTGGCGCTTTGACTGGTTCTGGGTGGCCTTCATCAGCTTCGCCGCCTTCTCCTACGCCTGGGCCCTGCTCAAGCTGCGCCGTTCTGGGGGGCACTGGCCCCTAGCCCGGGCCCTGTCCTGGTTCTTCGGCCTCTTCCTGCTGCTCTACATCACCTGCGGGGCCCTGGCCGTCTACTCCATGGTCCTCTTCTCGGTGCACATGGTAGAGCACATGCTCCTGACCATGGTCTGCCCCATCTTCCTGGTGCTCGGCGGGCCAGTGACCCTTCTGCTCAGGGCCCTAGAACCCCGCCAGGACGGCACCCGCGGACCTAGGGAATGGCTAATTCGCCTGGTTCATTCAGGCTGGTCACGGCTGGTTACTCACCCCATCTTTGCGGCCGTGAACTTTGCTGGATCCATTGTTCTGGTCTACTTCACCCCCCTCTTTGGGCTCATGCTCCACTACCATGTGGGCCATGAACTGATGCTCATTCACTTCCTGATCACCGGCTACATCTTCAGCCTGGTCCTGATCGGCATTGATCCCCTGCCCCAGCGGCCGGCCTACCCCATGCGGCTGATTATGATCATTGCAACCCTGGGCTACCACGCCTTTGTGGGTATTGCCATTATGCAGATGGATACCCTCTTGCAGGCCTCCTGGTTTGGTAACCTGGGCCGGCCCTGGGGCCTATCAGCCATTGAAGACCAGCAGCTAGGTGGGGCCCTGATGTGGGGCATCGGTGAAATTCCCACCATGGTCATTGCTGTAGCGATCGCCGTTCAATGGTCTATGAACGACCGGAAGGTTCAAGAACGAGTTGACCGGCAGGCTGAACGGGATGGGGATGCCGAACTCAAGGCCTACAACGAGATGTTCGCCCAGCTAGCTGAAGGGCAGAAGAGGCCATAAAAAGGCGGCGGCCCCCAGGGAATCTCAGCGATTCTCTGGGGGCCGCTGGCCGGGCTGAATCTTCTCTGCCCGCTACCTAGCCCTGGGCCAGATGAGCCCAGGGCTGGATCAGGGGCTGCTTCTTTTCTTCCTGAGCCTGAGCCTGGGCCTGAGTCTGAGCCTCTGGCTGAGGGCTGGCCATATGGTGGGGGGCCCGGTTCATCTGAACCGGCTTAAGGTCAGGGCCGTGGTGGGCAAAGGGGTTATTGACCTGCTCAAGGCGGTCAGAAATCTTGCTGATCTTATCGAAGAGGGAACTAGCTGAGGGCTGCTGCGGGAGCCGGTCCATGAAGCCTCCTAAGCTCGGTGCTGGGAAAAGAGTGAGGGAAGAAAGGAAGCCCCCGGACTGGCTGAGGGCAGGGTCAAGGGGCAACTGCTTTCCCTCTAATATAGCGAGGAAGAAAAAAAGAAAAAGTAAGGCTCTGACCAGGTGAAATGCAAAAAAGAGGCCCTATAGGGGACAGGTTTTCAGTCCTCCACTAGGGCTAATAGGGGGCCCAAAGGGCCCCCTGCTGGGGGTTTTGTCCCCAGAAAATATGGCAAGTTCTCAAAGAAATGAGGGCAGACTCAGGTTCACCCCAAGCCTGCCCAAGCCCCTAGGAATAAGCCTTCTGAAGCGGGTTGCGCAGCTGCCGAAGCAGGCCCCAGGCCACCAAAAGACCAGCCACCGTCACCGAAAGAAGCACCTCAAGGCGGTGGGCAGGATCAAAGGCCATAAAAACTAGCAGGAGCAAAAGACCAAGCAGGAGAGCATAATTCAGGGCCGGCCCACCCGGCAGGGAAATCTGCCGGTCCACCCCAGCCGCCCGGGCCTCAGCCCTACTGGCCAGGTGAGAGGCCACAATCATCATCCACACAAAAATCCCAATAGCGCCGGTTGAATTCACCAGAAGAGTAAAGACCTGATCAGGCATAAAGTAGTTAAGGGCAGTAGCCGCAAAACCCACAGCAGCCGTCAGCAGAATAGCCTTCTGGGGTGCCCGCCTGCCAGACAGCTCCCTCAAAGAAGCAGGGGCATCCCCCTGATCAGCAAGAGCAAAGACCATCCGGGAAGAAGCATAAAGGCTGGCATTGAGGCAGGAGAGCAGGGCAGAAAGCACCACAAGGTTCATAGCCAGGCCCGCATAGGGAATCTTCAAGGCCTCAAGCAGGGTCACAAAAGGAGAAACCCCCGGGCTCATTGCCGTCCAAGGAACCACCATCAGAGTCACCGCAATAGAACCGCAGTAGAAGAAAAGAACCCTAAAAATCACTGACCGGACCGCCTGGGCCACCGCCTGCCTAGGCTGGTAAGACTCCCCGGCGGCAAGAGTGGCAATCTCAGCCCCAAACATAGAAAAAATAACAGCCAGCAGGGCAGAAAAAATCGCCCCCGGCCCCTGCGGCAGAAAACCTCCCTGAGAAAAGAGCAGGGAAACAGAAGCCCCCGAAGCTGGCCACAGGCCCCCTAGGGCCAAAAGGCCGAGAATAATAACAGCCGTCAAAGCCCCAACCTTCAGGGAAGAAAACCAGAACTCAGCCTCACCAAAGGAGCGAACCGACACAAGATTAAGGCCCGTAAAAAGAAGCATCAGGGCCAGAGCAATCAGCCACTGGGGCCAGCTAGGAACCCAGCTATTAATAATCTGGGCAGCTGCGGTGGCCTCAATAGCTGAAGTAACCGACCAGAACCACCAGTAGAGCCAGCCGACCGAAAAACCAGCCCAGGGCCCCAAATACTGGCGGGCGTAGACAGCAAAGGAACCGGTCTGAGGGTTCAGGGCCGCCATCTGCCCCAGCATCCGCATAATCAGAACCAGCAGGCAGGCAGCCAGAAGGTAGGTGATAATCACCCCAGGGCCAGCCGTTGCAATGGCCGTTGAGGAAGCAACCAGAAGGCCAGCCCCAATAGCCCCACCCAGGGCAATCATTGAAAGGTGGCGCGGCTGCAGGGTCTGAGCCAGCTGGTCCTGACCCCGGGCAGGGGTAGAAGGGGCGGTGGTAGTCACAAGTCTTCTTTCTCTCAGAGGGCAGCCTGCCGCTTTCCCAGCACGGCTCAGCCCACAGGGCCCGGCCCCGCAGAAGACGGGGGCTGCCCGGCCCCATCCTAAACTGTTACCTATTGTTACGGCCAGCCGGGGGCTGTGACGTTCGCGCCAGGCAGGAAAGAAACAGTCTGGTCTGCCTCCTGCCGGGGCACTATGCTTGAGGTCAGAAGAATACACCATGACCGGAAAGGAAGAGAAGACCGTGCCTCTAGAAAGCACGTCAAAGACCAGCAAGGTCAGGGCCTCAGAACTCCAGGGCCGAGGCTGGCTCAACACAGGAGACCAGGACCTAAGCCTAGAAAAGCTCCGCGGAAAAATCGTCATCCTAGACTTCTGGACCTTCTGCTGCATGAACTGCCTGCACGTACTGGACGAACTGCGCCCCCTTGAAGAGGAATTCTCTGACGTGCTGGTTACCGTAGGGGTACACTCACCTAAGTTTGAGCACGAGGCTGACCCCCTAGCGCTGGCAGCTGCCGTGGACCGCTACGACATTACCCACCCGGTCCTGGATGACCCCAATCTGACCACCTGGGGGGCCTACACCGCCCGGGCCTGGCCAACCCTGGTTGTCATTGACCCTGAAGGCTACATTGTTGCCCACCTCTCTGGTGAAGGCCATGTCAAGGGCCTGACCTCACTGGTGCGGGAACTGGTTGAAGAGCACGAAGCTAAGGGAACCCTGCACCGGGGCAATGGGCCCTATGTGCCCCGCCCCAAGCCTGAGGGGAGCTTCGCCTTCCCCGGTAAGGCCCTGCCCCTGCCTGCTGACCTGGCCGGCCAGGAGGGAACCTACCTGGTCACCGACACAGCCCGCCACCGCCTGGTCCAGGTGGGGCCAGACCTGGAAACCCCGCTGGCAACCTTTGGCGGGCCCCAGAAGGGCTACGCGGACGGCGACGCCGCCACCGCCCGCTTCAACGAACCTCAGGGCCTGGCCCTGGTCCCTGCAGACCT
This sequence comes from Rothia sp. (in: high G+C Gram-positive bacteria), assembly GCA_034090985.1. Taxonomy (GTDB): domain Bacteria; phylum Actinomycetota; class Actinomycetes; order Actinomycetales; family Micrococcaceae; genus Rothia. Next base: position 8,651 of record JAXDRN010000066.1, read on the forward strand.
GCGCCAGAAGCTGGGGGCAGATATTCTGATCGCTGACTCAGTGAACCACCGGATTCGTGGCCTGCGCCTGGCAGATGGAACCGTGAGCACCCTGGCTGGTTCTGGGGTGCAGAGGCTCATTGACGGTGAGGCTGCCCGTATTGACCCCAACCATATTGCCCCGGGGGCTGACCCGCTGAGCGTGGCCCTTTCCTCCCCCTGGGACCTGGTCTACTCCCGTGAAGCTGCCGCCTTCCTGATCGCTATGGCCGGAACCCACCAGATCTTTAGTTTTGATCCCGAAAGCGGCCAGCTGGCTGTCTTTGCTGGGACCGGGGCTGAGGGCCTCAAGGACGGGGCCCTGGATGAGGCCTGGTTCGCCCAGTCCTCTGGAATCATTGAGGCTAGGGACGGCTCTATCTGGGTTGCTGACTCAGAAACGAGCGCCCTGCGCCGGATTATTTTTGAGGGCCCTGCTGCCCGGGTAGAAACTGCGGTAGGTATTGGCCTCTTTGACTTCGGTTTTGTAGATGGCAACTCCCAGCAGGCTAGGATGCAGCACTGCCTGGGCCTGGTGGAGCTGCCTGATGCTTCTATTGCTGTGGCAGATACCTACAACGGGGCTATTCGCCGCTATGACCCGGCAACCGGTCTTCTGGGCACCTTGGACCGGGGTTTTGCGGAGCCTTCTGACCTGCTCCTTGAAGAGGACAGAGAGGGCTCTGCCCGCCTGATTGTGGTAGAAGCTAACGCCCACCAGCTGGTGCGGGTTGCTATCCCTGAGGCCATGCAGCATGTGGACGAGGGGGCCGCCCAGGTGACCCGCAAGGCTACTGAACTGGCCGGTGGAGCCCTAGACTTTACCGCCCGCTTTAGCGCCCCTGCCGGCCAGAAGCTAGATACCCGCTGGGGTGATCCTACCCAGCTGAAGATTTCATCTACCCCAGAGGATTTCATTCTTGAAGGGGCTGGAACCGCCCAGGGCCTGACCCGCCACCTGGTCCTTAACCCTCAGATTACTGAGGCTGTCTTGCACATTACCGCCCGGGCCGCTGCCTGTGATGGGGAGCCGGGCGGGGAAATCCCTGACCACGCCGCCTGCCACCTCTACCAGCAGGACTGGGGCCTGCCGGTGAAGGTAACTAGCCAGGGCGCTGCTGAGCTGGTTCTTGACCTGCGGGGGGTTAACTCCTAGGTCTTTAGGGGCTGGGGGTAAAGGTCAGGGCCTGATCCTGGGCCTTGAGGCTGCCCCTGAGGGTGAAGTCAAGGGTCTGCTTAACCTGCCGGGTGGCGCCGGTGTAGAGGTCAAGTTCCCTGAAACTGATCTCTGCCTGACCCTGGGCCGGGCTGAGGGACCAGCTGCTACCCCTGAGGCTGACCTCTGCCTGGGGGTAGCGGCTAATCTGCCAGGTCACATGCCCCTCAACCCGGCCACTGAAGTCATAGTCGAAGGGGCAGCCAGTCGGGTAGAGGGAGCTCTGGGCGGCGCAACTATCAAGGTAGGTTTTGATCTGCTGCTGGACTGAGAGCCTGGCGGCCTCTGAGGGTTCAAGGCTGAGGGTTAGGGGCTCTAGCTGCTTACCCGGGTCGGTGACCTGCAGGGTCTGGGAGGGGGCGCTGTAGAGGGCTGATTCGTAGGTCAGACTGTAGCTGGCCGGGTAGAGCAGGGCAAAGGAGGCCTTTCCCTCTGGTAGGGCCAGCTTGGTTTGGTTGAGGGTGATGGCCTCAAGCGGAGCCCTTACCTCTAGGCTGGGTAGTTCCTTGGCCTGAATCTGCCACTGGTCAAAGACTCCCCAGTAGGAGCCGACCTTCTTGAGCTCAAAGTTGGTGCTGGCCGGCTGGCCATCAAGGCTGTAGCTGGCCTTAACTGTAGCTAGCTGCCCGTCTGGGCTGATGTCTTGGGTTTCAATTGTAAGGTCTTCAAGGTCAGCGAAGGCGGCCTTGAGGGCGGCCCCGTCAAGGAGGGCCGGGTTGGCCTGGGGTAGGGGGGCCCCTAGAATCCCTAGGGCCCGGGAGCCGTCCCCGGCCCGGGCGGCAGTGAAGTAGGCCCGCACCTGCCCCTGGGGGCCGTAGACTAGGCGGTTGATTAAGGTGAGGGAGCCTAGGGCCAGCAGCAGGGCGGCAAGGAGGCCGGCAAACCAGCGGGCTAGGATTCGGTCAAATGAAGAGCTAAAGGGCACCCCTTAAATGTAGCTCACATGGGCCCCTAGGGTCGGTCAAGAGGTTGAGACCGATAAAGTAGAGCCATGGCAGAAAACGCACACCAGGTACCGGAAAAATACGGGCCAGTTGAAAAAATTTTTCACCCTAGAATTCAGTCCTACCATCGAAGGCTTCTAGCTGCGATGCCTTCTGGGCTCCTATGCTTAGCCTCTTTAGCTTTTGTTGGCTATAAAAGGCCCATTCTTCCGGTAAGCCTGGGACTTATTCTGCTGGCCGTCCTGGCCGCCCTTTCCCTCTATTCGGCCCTGCGGCCCCAACTGATTGTACTCACTGAGGGCTACCTGCTACGGGGCCGTCTTTTCGGCTGGCAGGTGGTGGACCGGCAGCGTATTGACCACACGATTATGGCCGAACGCCTTACCCCCCGGCAGGCTGCTGGCAAGCAGCTTAAGGGGCTAGCTGCCCTGCGCTACCAGGGAATACCTGCCCTGTGGGCGGTTGATAGCCGAAAGAAGCGGGTTTTTCGCCTGGATGGAAGGATGTGGGACGCTAAAACAGCTAAGGCCTTAGCTGCTTCTTTAAGCCCGCAGACAACGGTGTACCAGCTCATTAATGTTACGCAGATGAATAAGCAGCACCCAGGCCTGGTGACCTTTAACGAATTACATCCGGGCTGGAAATCAGCTACAGCTGGCCTGCTTTCTGTAGTTTTTATTCTTCTTTTAGCTTTCTTTACCTTTATGCCAGACCAGACCCTGCAGGAGTTAGGGATTCTTTAAAGGTGACATAGAGGCTTATTCATAAGGGGGTTCCGCAGGCTCACGCTCGCTGCCAGCCCTCTCGCCTGGTTCGCTTCGCTCACAAGGCGATTCACGCCAGCCGCCGAGCCAGCAGCTTCGCTGTGAACCTGCTTCACCTACCTTTATGAATAAGCTTCTAGGTAGAGCAGGCTGAGGCTCACGGTAGAGAAAAGGTAGGTCAAATCCAGTGCTGTTCTGGATCTGACCTACCTTTTTCTGGGCTGAAGCGACTAAGGCCCCTAGGGCTGGGGGAGGGGGTCTTGGGCCTCAATGTGCAGGGGCTCTGGCTGGGCTTCTGGCTCCTGGCTCATTTGCTCCAGAATGTCATCCATGAAGTCCATGACCTTGCTGCTGCCAAAGACTGGGCCGCCGGCCAGTAGACCGTCTGCCCCTAGGGCTAGGACGGCGGGGGTGCCGTTGCCAAAGAGGCGCTGGGTCTTAAAGCCGGGATCAACCAGAACCTCAACCTCTGGGGGGAAGGAGAAGGGCTCAATGGACTTATCGTCTGAGACAACCGGGTGGATGCCCAGCATGGGCAGGGCCTTCTGCCAGTCAGGGATCTTGCTAGCAACATCGTGGCAGTGGCCGCAGCCGGGGGAAATCCAGAAGAGAACCCGGGCCTGGCTGGCGGCCAGATCCCGGAGGGTTAGCTGGATGGGGGAGTGGTCGGGGAAGGGCAGCTTGGAGAGGGGCAGCTGAATATCGGCGTAGGGGATAGGTAGGCGGACGTAGTCCTGCTCGGCCTGATCCTGGCCTGCTGCCTCTAGGTTAGAGGCCTGCTGGCCGGGTTCTGCCTGCTGGGTGGGGTTTTCTACCAGTTCGGCCCGGTAGATGGCCCAGAGGGTCAGGCAGGCGAAGCCGGCCCCTAGGAGCCAGAGCCAGCCCTGGGCATCGAGGGCTAGGAGCTGGCTGAGGGCTGAGGAGCGGGTCTGTAGGGCCCCAATTAGGCTGGCTGCTGCCGCTAGGAGCAGGCCGGTGTTACGGATGAGGGTGAAGATTGAGGTGGGGGCCTGGGAGGCGGAGCCGAAGCAGTTGCAGCTGGCGGTGTTGCCCTGAATCAGGGCCCGGGCGATGAGGGCCCAGTAGGCGATGAAGAGGGCTAGGCTGGCTGCTGCTGTGAGGATTTGGGCTAGGCCAGGAAGGAGGAGCAGGCCTGCTGCCAGGCCTAGTTCTAGCCAGGGGAGGGTGCGGGCGGCCAGCTTGAGGGGGATGAAGGAGTCAGCCTTGAGATTAACAAGGGCTGTTACGGTGCTGGTGGGGTCTTTGACCTTGGCGTAGCCGCTGACGGCTAGCGTAACAATAAGGGTTAGACTGCAGAGAATAAGGGGGGTCATGAGCTTCTTTCTACAGGTGCGAATCTGTGAACCCTTTTAAGGGTACGCCTTGAGGGCTTAAAAGGTGGGATGTCTTGGGCGAATAGGGAAAATGTGATGTTAAAGGGGGGGGTGGGGCCTCATCTTTTTGCTGGGGTTGGTTTAAAAATAAAAGGGCTAGTGGGAGGCTAAAGGGGAGTAAAAAATCTACAGGAAATGAACCTGTCTGGCGGGTTGACCGGCAGGTAAATTAGGGGTGTAGTTTTAATTACAGGCACGGGTTTTGTGTGGGTAAAAGTGTTGAAAGGCCCCCTTTAATGTGCCAAGATGGGGGAGCGGTCAGGGTCAGCCCCCGAGTCTGAGCTCTGCCGCCAATAGTTCGCGCATTCTATATTTATCTGAAAGGTGTTTTGAGTGAACACTGAGACACACAATTCCCCCACTGCTTTAAATCGCCGCTCCTTGGCTAAGGGTGCAGCCTGGGCAGCTCCTGTAGTAGCTGCTTCTGCTGCTGTTCCTGCCTACGCAGCTAGCCCGGTTTGTAACCCCGTAACTCAGATTCAGCAGCGAATCTTCTACGATTACGGAACCATTTCTGGCTTTGGTGGCACCAGCAACCCCCGCCTGGAAATTACTGACACCCTGGCCCAGATAACCTTCCTGCCAAGGGGGGTCTACCTGACCAAGTTCGTTGAGATCGTCTGGTGGGAGCAGCGAGATTCTGCAAACATGCGTGGTGTTTGGCCCATGAGCGATAGCCGGGCCACTATCGCCTACAACGCTAACTGCACCAACGACACCTGTGGCTGGTCAGATCTGACCTTCTACCAGAAGGACGTTACAAAGACCTCCCGGACTGGCGTTCGCCGGAAGATGTGGTCAGCAGCCCTCTCCTGGACCGCTGTAGGTAACTCCTCTGCCCCCGTCAACTTCTCCTACTCTGGGCCTACTTCCTCAGGCTGCTACCAGATGCGCACCCGCGAAGCTGACCAGCTCACTGCCGCTACCGCACCTAACGCCACTGGCTACCTGGTGAACTACAACAACATGCCTAACGTGTACGGCTTGGCCGGTGCTAAAAGCGCCAACGCCCAGCACGAGTACCACCAGTGGGAATGGTACTTCCTGAGCAACGGTCAGGTTATTGCTAAGAGCAACAACCCCAACGACCCTGCTCCAGCCCTGCCCCCTATCTCCCCGCTTCCTAACTAAGCTCCCGAGCCTCTAAGCTCCCTAGCTTCTTAGGGAAGGGAGAGCGCAGAAGTCTGAGTAGATTTCTGCAGACCTAGCCCTGGCCCCGGCCCCCAGCATCCCTGGGGCCGGGGCCAGGGCCCTTTTAAACCCCCGTCTTACCCCCCCGTCCAGTGGGTTTTAGGCCTAGGGCCCCTGACCTTGTGAAGCTAGCAGGCCAGGGGCCGCGTCCTGATGGGGAAGCAGGGGGAAGGTGGGGTATTTTTTAAGTGTGCTCTTTTCTGACCAGGATATATACCAAGAAATTGAAACTGGCCGTATTAAAGTAGAACCCTACGACCCGGCCATGATTCAGCCCGCCAGCCTTGATGTGCGCATTGACCGGTTTTTTCGGCTCTTCGATAACCACAGGTACCCCCATATTGATCCTTCCCAACCCCAGGAAGACCTGACCAGACTGGTTGAAGTTGACCCCGATGAACCCTTTATTCTGCACCCGGGCGAATTCGTTTTAGGATCAACCTACGAAACCATTAGCCTGCCCGATAATATCGCTGCCCGTTTAGAGGGAAAATCCTCCCTGGGCCGCTTAGGGCTCCTTACCCACTCCACAGCCGGCTTTATTGACCCCGGCTTTTCTGGCCATATCACCCTAGAACTGTCTAACATGGCCACTCTGCCCATCATGCTCTGGCCCGGCTCTAAGGTAGGCCAGCTCTGCTTCTTCAGGCTCACCAGCCCCACCCAGCACCCCTACGGCTCAGGCCCCTACGGCAACCGCTACCAGGGGCAGCGGGGCCCAACAGCCTCACGCAGCTACCTCAACTTTCACCGAACCAGCCTCAAGCCCTAGGCCTCAGCTGGCCTCACTGGGCCCAGCAAAGCCTCCTTCTCCCCAGCCCTACCCCCGTCCCCGTCCCAGCAGCAGAGCCCCTGCTCCCCGCTGGGGCACCTACCCCCAGGAGCCAAAGAAAGCCATGCGCGGAATCCTGATTTCTCCCGCACAGATCCCCCTGCTGATCCTCTGTGAAGACCCCAACCCCCTTCTCTTCGACCAGACCCTAGCCGCCTGGGGGGCCTGTTCCCCCCAGGCCCTTGAAGGGCTGAGCAAGGAGCAGATCAGCCAGGGGCAGATAGCTGGCAGCCTAGAGACCCAGCAGCCCATCCAGGGCCTGCTGGTCCTCAGCCGCAGGGAAGCAGGCCAGATCCAGGCCGACTACCCGCCAGCCCTCAACCCGGCAGCCATAGAAAGCAGCTCCCCAGCCTACGCAGCTGAAAGGCTGACCGTGCAGGTCACCCTACAGATTCTCAAGGTCAGGGCCGGGCGCAGCCACCTCTTTCATGCAGCCAGTCTGGGCCTGCCAGCTCACCAGCAGCAGGGGTCAGCTGACCAGCCTCTGCCAGCCCTAGCCCTCGTAGCCCCCTCTGGGACAGGAAAAACCACCGCCACCCGCTTCCTCGGCCAGCAGCTTAGCTACCTCAGCGACGAAACAGCCCTCATTGACCCCAGCAGCCTGCTGATCACCCCCTACCCTAAGCCCCTGTCCATCATTGAAGACGAGAGCCAGCCTAAGGTCCAGTACAACCCGGCTGATCTAGGCCTGCTCCCTGCCCACCCCCAAGAAAGCTATCGGCTAGAGCACCTGGTCATTCTCAACCGGGTCAAGGACCAACAGGTTGCCCCCTCCTGCCGGCGGCTAGACCTGGCCAGCGCCCTCTTTGCCCTGATCCTGCAAACCTCCGGGGTGCAGGAAATGCCCCAGGGTCTAGGGGAACTGGCGGCCCTGATCAACCGGCTGGGCGGGGCTATTGAAGTAACCTACAGCGAAATCAGCCAGACCCTACCCCTCTTTAAGGATCTGCTGACTGGCCGTCTGGACCTAGAAACCCGCCAGGACAGCTACCGGTTTGAACCGAGCAGCCACTACCAGCAGGGGCTGGACCGGGGGGAGCGCTTCTATCAGCGGGCAGCAGGTAGCCAGGGCCTAGAAATCGGTGAGGACTACCTGATTTCTAGCAAGGGCCAGCTCAACCGGGTTTCTCTAATCGGCTGGGACATCTGGTCAGCCCTGAGCCAGCCCCTGGGCGGCCGGGCCCTCTACCAGGTCATGAAGGACCTCTACGGGCAGGTGCCCCACCAGGACTTTAAAGCCACCCTAGAGGCCATGGAAAAGGCCCACCTGATCGAGTCGGTCTACGGCCTAGAAGGCTAGGGCTGCTGGGCTGAGAGCTCCTTGAGGGGCAGAAGCAGAAGCAGGCCCAGAAGAAGAACCAGAAGGACTCCAGCAACCCCCCAAATCTGCTGGCCGCTGATCGTAACAGCTAGCCCAAAGAGGGCAGGGGAGAGGAAACTAGCAGCCCGGCCGGTGGTGGAGTACAGACCATAGAGCTCCCCCTCCTGGCCGGGGCTGGCCAGCCGGCCCAGGTAGGAGCGGGCAGCTGACTGGGCCGGGCCCACAAAGGCACACAAGGTAAGGCCACAGATCCAAAAGGTCAGGCTGCCGGGGAAGAAGAGCAGGGGCAGGCCGGCAGCTATCAGGGCCAGGAGGGAAAAGAGAATAACCCTCTTAGGGCCCAGGCGGTCATCAAAGACCCCGCCCAGTAGAGCCCCTAGGCCAGCGACCAGGTTGCCGAAGATAGCAAAAATCAACACCTGCTGGGTTGAAAAACCAAAGGAGCCCGCAGCAAGAATCCCACCATAGGTGAAGATTCCGTTCAGGCCATCACGAAAAACAGCTGAAGAGAGCAAGAAGCGCAGGGTGTTAGGGCTCTGCCGGTAGAGCCTGACCACCGTAGCCCAGAGCTGCCGGTAGGAATCTATTATTCCTAGCTGAGGCCCCTGGGCTGGCCCTGAAGCAGGCAGGGAGGAAACCTTAAAAATCAGGGGCAGGGAGAAGCAGAGGGCCCAGGCGGCAGAAAAGAGGGCCACAGCCCGGATATTGAGGGAATCCTCTTCAGGCAGACCCAGCAGGCCCGGTGAAATAAAGGCAAGCAAGACGAGAATCAGGGCGATGATGCCCCCAAAGTAGCCTGCTGCCCAGCCTGTTCCGCTGACCTTACCGATTGTTTCCTTGCTGGAAATAGCGGGCAGAAGGGCATTGTAGTTCACCACAGCCAGCTCATTGACTAAGTTGCCCAGGGCTAGAAGGACAACACCTAGAAGCAGGTAGTCGGGGGAGGGGGCCACAAAGAAGCAGAGGGCCATAATCAAAACCAGCAGCAGGCTATTGACAGAGAGCCAGAGGCCCCGCCTGCCAGCCTGGTCAGCCCGCTGGCCAGACAGGGGAGCTAGCAGGGCAATACAGAAACCGGCTAGAGTCATGCCCCAGGAAAGAACAGCAGAGGTATCTTCCTTGCTGCCAAAGGCCTCACTGGTGAGGTAAATGGCAAAGACGAAGGTCGTCATAATGGCGTTAAAGCTGGCGTTGCCAACATCCCAGAGGGCCCAGGAGAAGATGGTGGACCGGGAGGTCTTTGGAGCAGCTTGGGGCGTCAGGAGGGTCATGGGTCAATGCTACCGCCTGGGGCCGGTTTTGCCTTAGCCCGGTCTAAAGAATAGTTAAGGGTTGCTGCTAGCTCTCAGGAGCTAAGACTCCCTATCAGAGCAGGCAGCAACCCTCAGCTGGGCCCCTGAAGGAGCTTAGCTAGCAGTAGCCTAGCGGGACTTTGACCCCAGGCGGTACTGCAGGCGGCCTAGGGCAACCTTAACAAGGGTGCCCAGCAGGGCACTGACCAGGGTCCAGATAATAATGTCCCGCCAGGGATCCTGGTCCTCAGGGGCCAGGGTGGGGGGCTTATGGCCGGTGACCTTGGTCCAGCCAGCGCCTAGGGCCTTATTAGCTACGGTCACAGCACCGGCAGTAGCGGCAGTGCCAGCCAGTTTAAGGAGGGTATCCAAGAGAACCTACTTTCCATTCCTCGGGGCCAGGAAAAGGCCCCACGGGTCTAAGGTTATCAGCAAGCCCCCGGCCAGGGGAGCATCCCGGCTAGGGTCAGCTATATACTGTGATAGGGCCCAGGAAATGGGGCCCACGACAGGGGAGCGCCCCAGCTGGCGCTGAGAGTGCACTAGCAGACCCTCGAACCTGATCCGGCTAGTACCGGCGCTAGGGAGTCGACTCTAAGGAAGGTAGCTGTAGCTACCTGTGCATGCCCCCTTTAATCAAGTCCAACTGACGTACTGATCAAAGGAAGGCTTTATGTCTAACCGTCCCGCCCTAAGGTGGCGTATTAATGACCTGGTCATCGGGTCTGTTCTGGCCGTTGCCTGCGGCTTTCTCTACTGGATCTGGGGCAATGCCGGCTACCCCCTACTGACCCTCCTGCTGAGCCTGGCCCCCGAGTATGCCTCTTTGGCCGGTGGTATCTGGCTGATCGCCGGTGTTCTAGGTGGCCTGCTGATCCGTAAGCCTGGGGCTGCCCTCTACACGGAGCTGCTGGCGGCCCTGGTTTCTGCCCTTCTCGGTTCCCAGTATTCCTGGCTGGCGGTCCTCTCTGGCCTGATTCAGGGGGCGGCAGCTGAGCTGGTCTTCCTGCTCTTTTTCTACCGGGCCTGGGGTCTTGTGCTGGCCCTGCTGGCGGGAGCTCTTTCCGGGCTGGCAATGGGGGCTTCTGAGGTGGCCCTCTACTATGCGGATGAGATGAGCCCGGCTAAGGCCCTCACCTACACCCTTTGCGCTCTGGTCTCTGGCCTTGTCTGGGCAGGCCTGGGGTCCTGGCTTATTTTCAAGGCCCTGCTGCCGACCGGGGTTCTTGACTCTTTGGCTTCTGGTAGGGCCCGCCGGGCTACTGGGCCCTGGTCCCGCCCCTAGAGGAAAGTAGCTGACTATGAGTGGGGTTTCCGTCAGGGCCCAGGATTTTGGCTGGCATTACCCTAACCGGCCCCAGCCGGCCTGCCAGGGCCTTAGCTTTGAGATTCCGGCTGGGCAGAAAGTGCTGCTTTTAGGCCCTTCCGGGGCCGGTAAATCAACCCTTCTGCTGGCCCTAGCTGGCCTGCTTGAGGATGAGGGGCAGCAAACTGGCAGCCTCTACCTAGATGGCAGGCCCCTGGGCGGGCAGGCCGGTGCAGACCAGCAGCTAGCAGGCCTGGGCCCTGGGCGCCCGGTGGGCCTGCTCCAGCAGGACCCAGAAAGCTCACTTGTCTTGGAGCGGATTGGGGACGATACGGCCTTTGGCCCAGAGAACCTGGGGCTTGAGCCAGAAGAAATCTGGACCCGGGTAGACCAGGCCCTTGAGGCTGTTGGCCTAGGACACCTAGACCAGAGGCAGAGCAGCAGCCAGCTCTCTGGGGGGCAGAAGCAGCGGCTGGGCCTGGCCGGAATCTTGGCCATGAGGCCGGGGCTGATTCTGCTCGATGAACCAACAGCTAACCTTGATGAGGCCGGGGTGGAAGAGGTGCGCCGGGCCATTTTAGAGGTAGCTGACCAGCAGGGGGCGACCCTGCTGATGATTGAGCACCGGGTAGAAGCCTGGCTAGATCAGGTAGATAGGGTGCTGGTCATTGATGCCCCTGACCGGGGCCCTGGAACCCTCTGCCATGATGGGCCGCCTGCCCAGGTGCTAGAAGAGGCCCGTGAAGAGCTGATTCAGGCCGGTATTTGGGTTCCTGGCTACCGGCCTGCCCTGGAGCCTAGGGCAGGCAAGAGGGCCCAGGCTCAGCTCAACCCATCAGGTCAGCCCGCCGCCTCAGCCCAGCCCTCCGTCTCAGCCCAGCCTGGCTCTTTGGCTGGCAGGCAGGCAGCGCCCCTTCTAGAGGCCCAGGACCTGGGCCTAAGCCGCTCTGTCCTGAGCGCTCGCACTAGGCGGCAGGCCCTGGCGGCCCAGCAGGCCCAGGACCCTAGCTACAGGCTTCAGCTGCCCCTTCTGGCTGAGGGGATCAACCTGACCCTAGAGGCCGGGGAACACCTGGCCATTACAGGCCCCAACGGTTCAGGTAAGAGTAGCCTGGGCCTGGTCCTAGCCGGCCTGCTGCCCCCTGCCGCTG
>JAXDRN010000067.1:0-6789 GCA_034090985.1 Rothia sp. (in: high G+C Gram-positive bacteria)
AAGAAGGTTGAGTCGCGTCAGCAGGAAGTTTCGGAGTTTTCGCGTGCTCTCAAGCTGATGGCTAAAGAGCTTGAGGTTCCGGTTATTGCTTTGTCGCAGTTGAATCGTGGTTCTGAGCAACGCACTGATAAGAAGCCGCAAGTCTCGGATCTTCGTGAGTCGGGCTGTCTGACTGCTGATACTCGTGTGCTTCGCTCTGATACTGGAGCTGAAACAACGATGGGTGAGCTTTTTGAGCAGGGCGCTCAGGACGTCCCGGTATGGTCCCTGGGGGACGATATGCGTTTCGTGGAGCGGCACCTGACCCACGTCTTTTCTACGGGCGTGAAACCTGTTTATCGTCTAACGCTAGCTTCGGGTAAGACCCTGCGCGCTACCGCCAATCACCCCTTCTTTACCTACACAGGTTGGAAGGGGCTGGGTGAGCTTGCAGTGGGCGATCGTTTGGGCGTACCCCGCCATGTTAACGGGCCATCTGCCCGGACGCACTGGAGCGACGAGCAGGTCATCGAAGCTGCTTCCACAGCACCTGTGCTGGGGGTTCCCTCTGAGGTATTTTCCTTACCGAAAGAGCAGATTCGCCTTTTTCTGCGCTCAGTGTTCTTAGACGTACAGACTGTAGATTCATCGGTTACGGTAAATTTGCCTCGACCGGTTGCTGAGCAGGTAAGCCTTCTGCTTCTACGTTTTGGTATTTCAACGGTCGTTGAAGATGGTTCTCTGTCTGTGGCTGAGTCGGATGATTTAGTCCGGTTTAGCTTTGAGATTCAAGAAATCGAGATTCCGGACGCCGGTGTTCCGCTGGGTAGGAATGAGCAGGTCTGGGGGCAGGTAGGTGATGTTTTGAGCGAGCCCACTCGAGTAGCTGATGCTCTTACATCTGCTGGCGTACGCACGAGTGCTCCTGTGCTGACTCAAGTAGCTAGCGTCCTTGATGCCGCTGAGCTCGACATGCTTGCAGTTAATGACCTTTTCTGGGACACCGTCACTTCTATCGAGTACGAGGGGGAAGAAGAGGTTTTCGACGCAACTGTGCTAGGGAACCACAACTTCATCGCCAACGGTGTCACCGTTCATAACTCTATTGAACAGGATGCTGACATGGTCATTCTTCTGCACCGCGAGGACTACTACGAGAAGGAGTCGACCCGTGCAGGCGAGGCAGACGTTATTGTTGCTAAGCACCGTAACGGCCCCACTAAGACTATTGCTGTGGCCTTCCAGGGGCACTACTCCCGTTTTGCCAATATGGTCCATGATTCCTACACGGGAACTGAGACCTTCTAGGCCCTAGAGCTGATCGAAGAGGGGCAGCGGTTCATCTGACCAGGTGACCGCTGCCTTTTTCTTGGGCTCTTTGGCCCTCTTTCGGCTGGGTTTTTCTGGCTCTGCTGGAGCTGGGGGGTTTGCTTGAGGATCTGTGGGGAGACTGAAAAGAAAATCCTCAACTGGGGAATTATCTTCTTTTTGACCCAGGGGCAGGCTGGCAAGTAGGGGAAGGTAGGCCGCTACTAGCTCCTCTTGATCGGGGAAGCCCGAACGCTTCAGAAGAAAGCGGCTAGAGGCCAGACCCAGAAGTTGAGCTTCAAGAAGGAGCCGACTTTCAGCCGGCAGAGGCTGAGGCCCTAAGGGTAGAATCTGCTCTTCAAGGAGCTGCTTCCAACTACGGCTAGAGGGGCTTAGCTGGCCCGGGGCTGGGTCTGCTTCTAAGAGAATTGACCTTAGAAGGGTTGAAAGTAGGGGATAGGTCTCCGCCGACTCCCAGAGGCTCATGAACCCTTCAAGTAAGAGCTCCCAGGAGCCCTTCTGGGTGGAGTAGGGGCTGAGCTTCTGGGCCACCAAGGCCATCTCCTGGTCTAGAACAGCCTGATAGAGGCCCTCTTTGTTGGTGAAAAAATGCCGAATCAGGGCTGGATCCACTCCGGCCTGGCTGGCAATAGCCCGAACAGAGCTGCTGCTAAAGCCCCCCTGGGCAAAGAGGGTGCGGGCGGCCTGAAGAATCTGGGTTGGGGTATCCTGCTTGCCGGGCCTGCGACCGGTGCGGCCCTTTTTCTGGGAAGTGGTCATAGTCCCAGAATAAAACAAGAATTCCCCTAATGTGGAAATATATCTGTGGGTCCTGAAAAATCAGCGAACAACTAGGCTGGGGCTAGCCAGATGGATTAGTCTTGAGAGGCCCTACCCAGAAAGAAAAATAAGCCAGCATGGACTTCAATCACCTACAGCAGGTCTTCACCGCCGCCCAGAACCCCAGTCAGGCTGCCCCCATGGTCGCCTACATGCGCAACCACTTCCCCTTCCTGGGAATCAAAACACCCCAGAGAAGGGAACTCCTCAAACCCTTCATCGCCCAGGCTCGGGCAGAAGCCAAAAGCCAGGGAATTGACCGGGACTTCGTTGAAGCCTGCTGGAAAGCCCCAGAAAGGGAATTCCAGTACAACGCCCTTGACTACCTACAGGCCCTCAAACGCTACCTGGAGCCAGAAGACATCGACTGGCTACGCGAACTCATTGAAGAAAAAAGCTGGTGGGATAGCATTGACCGCCTTGACCTTCTCGTTGGAGAAATCCTCTGGAAAAACCCCAACAACCCCCTGATTCTCTCCTGGGCCCAAGACCCCAACTTCTGGGTCCGCCGGGTAGCTATTGACCACCAGCGGCCCCGCAAGGCTGAAACTGACACCTGGCTCCTAGAAGAAATCATCTGCCTGAACTTCGGTTCCAAGGAATTCTTTATCAATAAGGCCATCGGCTGGTCCCTGCGGGAATACTCAAAAACTGACCCTGCCTGGGTTTCTGACTTTATCCGCCGCCACCAACAGCAGCTAGCCCCCCTGAGCATCAGAGAGGGGTCAAAGCGCCTGAGGTAGAGCTAGCTCTACCTCAGGGAAGAAAAAGCTACTTTAAGAGTAGAGACCGCCCCACTGTGCTTAAGGGTCCGGCCGGAAAGAATAGAAGTATGAGAAGTACCGAAACCACCCTGCACGATACGGCCCCTGCCCCAGAAAGCCCGTCAGCTGCCCTCCCAGAGGCTGACCCTACCAATCAGTCAAGGCCAGTTAAGAGCCTCTGGCGGCGCATGGTCAGCCCCCTCTACATCTTTACCGCCGGCCCCTGGATCGCCTTCGCAGTGCTCCTATCCCAGGCTGTCCTAGCCTCCTTAGTCAGCGGCCTAGTCGCCTCTGTGCTCGGCCTGATCCTTCTGCCCTTTGCTGCTATCGGCTTTGGTATCTATGAGCGCTGGCGCCTGGCTAAGACCGGTTACGGCCTCATCCCCAACGGGCACCTGGACTACCCCGGCGGTACCTTCTTTGATAATGCCCTCTTCCGCCTCAAGGAAATTGCCACCTGGCGTGAACTTGGCTCCCTGGCCCTAACCACCCTCTGGGGCTGGATCGCCGGTGCCCTGATCTTCCTGCAAATTCTGGCCCTTGCCGCTGCTGGCCTTGTTGCCTCCTACCTGGGTGCAGGTAATAGGCTCTACCTTGACTGGCAGCAACTAGCCCTCTACTCCCAGGGGGACCTGGACTACTACATAAGGCAGGGCCTCCTACCCTCAAGCGGTCAGATCTTTGAGGTCAGCTCCCAGTATTGGTGGGTCTTCCTAGCCGCTATCCCCGTCCTACTGCTGATCTTTGCCTACAGCAACGGCCTGCTAGCTGCAGCAGGTAGTAGCCTCTCTAAGCTAGTTCTTTCCCCCCGCCCTGAAGAGCAGGAAGGCCAGCTAGCCCACCTAAGAGCCTCCCGGGCCACTATTGTTGATGCCTTCGAGGGCGAACGCCGCCGCATTGAACGCAACCTGCACGACGGTGTTCAGCAGGAACTCGTTAACCTCAACCTGCGCCTAGGCCTGGCCCAGCTAGAAGCTAAGAACCTGGCAGCTGAAAGTCAGGACGACCGAGCCAGCACCCTGCTGAAGCACCTCACCGAGGCAAGAGCCCAGCTCTCTCAGGCCCAGAACACCCTGCGAGACACCGTCCGCGGCATCTACCCGGCAGTACTTGAAGACCACGGCCTCAAGGCAGCCCTAGAAGAACTAGTCCGCCACAGTGTTCTAGCAACCCGCCTCAACTACGATGCCCCTGCCCGCCTGCCCCGCGACCTTGAGCGCACCGCCTACTACACCGTCAATGAGGCCCTCACCAACACCCTCAAACACGCCCAGGCCCAATCTGCCTCCCTCTCAGTTTTCCTGGCCGGGCAGTCCCTGGTCCTTACCCTTGAAGACGATGGTGTGGGTGGGGCTGACCCCGCCCAGGGCACCGGCCTAGCCGGACTGATGGAACGGGCTGCAACCCTGGGGGGAACCGTGCAGGTAGAGTCACCTGCAGGTGGCCCCACCCGGCTGACCCTAGCCCTGCCCCTACCCAAGGACTCAGTAACCCCCTAGTGTTTCACGTGAAACCTTGATACGAAAGGTGCCCCATGCGCATTATCCTTGCCGAAGATTCCGCCCTGCTCCGTCAGGGGCTGACCATGGTGCTAGGAGCGCTGGGGCACCGCGTGCTGACAGAGGTTGAAGACGCCCCCTCCCTGCTCACCGCTGTTGATAGGGCCATGGCAGGGGAGGGAGTCGATGCTGTTATCACCGATGTGCGCATGCCACCTACCCACAGCTCCGACGGCCTCAAAGCCGCCCTCCAGCTACGGGAAAGCTACCCCAACCTCCCCATTTTGGTCCTCTCCCAATACATCACCACAGCCTACGCCAGGGAACTTTTCGCCCACTCCGCAGCCGGCCTAGGCTACCTGCTCAAGGACAGGGTGGGGGACATTGAAGAATTTGCCCGCGCCCTAGAAACCGTAGCTGCCGGAGGAACCCTCATTGACCCAGACGTC
This sequence comes from Rothia sp. (in: high G+C Gram-positive bacteria), assembly GCA_034090985.1. GTDB lineage: Bacteria > Actinomycetota > Actinomycetes > Actinomycetales > Micrococcaceae > Rothia. Next base: position 4,840 of record JAXDRN010000067.1, read on the forward strand.
ATTCAACACCTTTTAGGAGGTAGGACCACCCAGGGGGAGCAGCTTCTTGAAGCAGGGCTAGCAGGGCCAGAAGCAGGGGCCAGCTGGCCGGAAGCGGTAGAAGAAGGCAGGCCCCAAGGTGGCAAGCTAGCTCGCCTATCGCCCCGGGAACTAGAAATCCTGCGCCTGATGGCTCAGGGGCGATCTAACCCAGAGATAGAAGCTGAACTCTATATCTCCTCAGCAACAGTGGCTAAGCACGTGGGTAATATCTTCGACAAGCTAGACCTGCCAGCTGATAGGGGCAACCGCCGCGTCCGCGCCGTCCTCGCCTTCCTTGAAGGCTAGAGCCTGACCCTACTTTTTCAGCAGGGCCTGGGCCAGCAACTCAAGGCCCCGCTGGGCCTGCTCTGTGCTGGGGGAGAGATTAGAAATCATCAGCTCATCAGCCTGGACCATATCGGCAAAGCCGGTCAGATAGTCAGCTACCTGCTCAGAGGTGCCCACAGCGGTGTAACGCAACATATCTAGAATCTGCTGGCCCTGGGCTGAGGCCACGAGCAGATCAAGCTCATCGTCAGTCATCTCTCGATCATCGAGGCGCATCATAGACTTGACCCGCTGCCGGTGGGCAATAACCTGCTGGGCGCGGGCCTCTTCTTCTGAATCAGCAGCAAGCAGGTTAACTGCCGCAATCACATAGGGCTGCTCAAGCTGCTCAGAGGGGGTGAAGCGCTCGCGGTAGACCCCAATGGCCTCTTCAAGCTGGGCAGGGGCAAAGTGGGAGGCAAAGGCATAGGGCAGGCCCAGGGCACCAGCTAAGGAGGCCCCAAAGAGGGAGGAGCCCAGAATATAGAGGGGGACCATACTGCCAGCACCCGGGATAGCCTGAACCCCGGCAATCTTGCTCTTGCCCCTAAGGTAGCCTGCTAGCTCCTGAACATCCTGGGGGAAGTTCTCAGCATCCTGGGGCTGCCGGCGGAGGGCAGCTAGGGTGCGTAGGTCGGTGCCAGGGGCCCGCCCCAGGCCCAGGTCGATTCGGTTGGGGTAGAGCTCAGCTAGGGTGCCAAACTGTTCAGCGATAGTCAGGGGGGAGTGGTTGGGCAGCATGATGCCCCCAGCACCTAGACGGATTCGTGAGGTGTGGGCGGCAATGTGGGAGATCAGGACGGCTGGGGCTGCTGAGGCGATTCTCGGCATATTGTGGTGCTCTGCGTACCAGATACGTTCATAGCCTAGGTCTTCTGCCTGCTGGGCTAGGGCCAGGGACCGCTTGAAACTATCGGCTGGCCTTTCACCGGGGAAGATGAGGGCAAAGTCAAGAAGGGAGAGCAGGGGCATATGGGATCCTTTCGTCTGAGGGGACTAGAAGGTTTAGGTCTAGGGCGTTTAGGTCTAGAAGGTCTAGCTCTAGGGCGTTTATAGGTATCTGCTTTAACGGGCCGCTGGGGGCAGCTTATTCCGGCAGCCCTGCTTCTTGAGGCCTGTCTCCTTGGGGTATCACCTGAAGGCAAAGGGTCTTGAGGGGCCGCTGGGGGCCTTTAAAAATAAATTTTATGTGACCTGTATCAGTAATTTCTGACATAGAAAGACCGGACTACACAGCTCTGACTAGGGGAAACGTTATGCTTAGGAGCTCAGGGCGGGGCTTGAGGGGGCAGATTTTGGCCTTTTGGGGCCAGATCGAGCTTGCGCACCACCAAAAACCTGCGTAGAGTATTACGAGTCGCCGCGGCACAGGAACAAAAACCCAAGCCACTGCGATGATGTCTAATCGAATAGCGCACCACAAGTTGAAGTGAAGAACATCTGGATCTCGGCAAGAGTGAGGGATTGGTCTTCGAAGGGTTGGAACTGAAGGTTTCAGACTAGAACAAAACGCTTGTGGTCATCGTCACGCTCTGAGAAGTTGCGGGATGATGGAAAGCTGAGATAAGATATTCAAGTTGCCAAAACAAGGCAACAACAAAT
>JAXDRN010000068.1:0-23833 GCA_034090985.1 Rothia sp. (in: high G+C Gram-positive bacteria)
AAGAATCAGCCCGGCACAGGTGCCTAAGGTAGGCAAGCCGCCCGCAACAGCGTCCATCAAGGGCTGGCGCAGGCCAAAAATCCTGGTCAGCCGGTCAATGGTCGTAGACTCCCCGCCGGGAAGAACCAGAGCATCCAGCCCCTCCAACTGCTCGGGGCGCTTGACCAAAACCACCTGCGCCCCCAAGCCTTCTAGCAGGGCGGCATGCTCAGCGACCCCGCCCTGCAGGGCAAGGACGCCCACAACAGGGCGGTATCCATTCATGGGAATCCTATCTCTCAAAAGGTCTAGAGGCGCTCGCTGCGCTCGCCTCCTCCTCGCCTCGCCGCTACGCTATGCTCGGCGCTGGTAGTGAATTATTGATCCGTCTGGGGGCGAAGAGGCGCTCGCTGCGCTCGCCTCCTCCTCGCCTCGCCGCTACGCTATGCTCGGCGGTGGGGGGCGGGCAGGTCTGCCACGTTGATACCGACCATGGCCTCGCCCAGGCCGCGGGAGGCGTCCGCAATAGCGGCCGGGTCGTTGTAGAAGGCAGTGGCCTTCACAATGGCCTTAGCCCGGGCCTCGGGGTTGCCCGACTTGAAGATACCGGAGCCAACAAAAACACCGTCCGCGCCCAGCTGCATCATCATGGCCGCATCCGCTGGGGTAGCTACGCCACCGGCGGTGAAGAGCACAACGGGCAGCTTGCCGGTTTCGGCAACCTCGCGCACCAGCTCGTAGGGGGCGGCGAGTTCCTTGGCCTTAACGTAGAGCAGGTCAGGGGCAGTGGCGTGCAGGGCCTGCAGCTCGGCAATCTGGGTCTTGATAGTGCGAATGTGCTTGGTGGCCTCAGAGACGTCACCGGTGCCAGCTTCGCCCTTGGAGCGAATCATGGCCGCGCCCTCGGTGATACGGCGCAGGGCCTCACCCAGGTTGGTGGCACCGCAAACAAAGGGCACCTTAAAGGCGTGCTTGTCGATGTGATTGACGTAGTCAGCAGGGGAGAGGACCTCAGACTCGTCGATGTAGTCCACCTTCAGGTGCTCAAGAATCTGGGCTTCAACGAAGTGGCCAATACGGGCCTTGGCCATAACGGGAATGGAAACGGCGTCGATGATCCCCTCGATCATGTCGGGGTCGCTCATGCGGGCCACCCCACCCTGGGCGCGAATATCGGCCGGTACGCGTTCAAGGGCCATGACGGCCACTGCGCCGGCCTCTTCGGCGATTTTTGCCTGTTCGGGGGTCACGACATCCATAATGACGCCGCCCTTGAGCATGTCGGCTAGGCCCCGCTTAACTAGGGGGGAACCGGTGGTGCTCTTGTCAGTCTTAGTTTCTGTAGTCATGCCTTCTACTCTCCCCCAGGGGTCTGGTCTAAGGAAAGGTCCAGTTTTGAGTTAGTTTTTTGGACCAGTTGAGGGTTTATGGTGGAACGAGTGAGGGGCTGAAGGGTGAGCTTGAGCTTTACTGGCCCCTGCGGGGACTAAAGATTTGTCCCCCATTATTCCTAGTTAGGGCCGCCTGTTAGGTGGAATTATTATTGTTTTTAAATAATTCAACTGTGGCATTTCGGGTTATTAGGACTAAAAAGAGCCTGTTGTTTATGTGGGTCTCAGTGGGGTTGTGTGGGTGGTTCTGAGGGCCTGAATCTGACCTCAACCACCCTCACTGGGGGCTTATTTTAAAAAATTATAGCTATATGTTTAAATAACCCCCATCGACCCGCTCGGGAGGTCGTGTTGGAAAAATTTTCTTCGACTGAAAAATATTCCCTCCATTAGCGCAAATGTAAAACAGTTACTTGCTGGTAATAAAAAATTCCCCAAAAGGGTTGCAGTGTCCCCTAAATGTCCTATAAAGTTTTTTACTGAAGCGGCAAGGGGCTGAACCCAAGCCCCGGATCTTCAACCCAAGGATCTGCCGCCTCCCTCTGACCCCTCAGAGGCCCCTGGAGCCAGCAGGCTCAGCAGATTCCCCCGAATCTGCCACCCCCAGGGAAACATACACACCCCCCTTCAACCCTTACCCGGGGTTGATAGACCCCCAAACACAGGAAAGAAACCCAAACATGCTTTCTCTCTCCCGTCGCACCTTTTTCTCCCTTACCGCGGCAGCAGCAGTGACCACCGCCCTTACTCAGCAGGCGGCCCATGCACACTCAGGCACTGTTCTCAACGGTCCCGGCCTTGAATCTGGCGTTCTGCGTCTAACCCCCCTAGCAGACGTCCACTACACCTCCCCCTACGCCCAGACCTTTACTGCTGCCTCATCCTTTACCCCCCTAGGTGCCCAAACATCAGATGCCCTGGTTCAGGCCCGGTTCACCACCTCTCAGGCCGCAGCAGGTTCCATCTACACCCGTGTTCTAGCCCGCCGCTCAGCTAATGGCCGCGACTACTACACCGCCCTGCTTGAAATCAAGCAGACCGGTGAAATGCGCCTCTACATTGAGCGGGTGATGAACTACCGGACCGTCCTGATCGGACAGAAGGTCCTTGCTGCCCCGGCCCCTGCTGGAACCTTCTCTTACGAGCTGGCTCTCTCAGTGCGGGCAAGCCGCCTTGTTGCCCAGGTTATCCTTGATGGCCAGCCGGCAGAAAACCTTATCGTTGACGATAACAGCGTTCCCCTGCAGGCCACCCCTCAGGGCGTAGGGACCGCTCTTTCTGCCTACGTTAGCCGCAACATTGCCCCCACCCACCTGCTTGAGGTATCAGAGGCTCACGCAGATCACTGGGGCGAGCACCGCGGCAGCCTGAGTGCCCAGGGCTGGGGCAGGCTCATCTTTGAAGATGACTTTGCCAGCAGCAGCATTGACGGCTCTAAGTGGCGGGTTCGGGATAAGTCCTACGTGGGCTACGACTCCGGTGTCAACCTGAAGGAAGCCGTCACCGCCGGCCACTCATCTACCAAGATTTGGCTCAAGAAGCTCCCTGCCCCTGTTACCTACAAGGACGGTAAGGTGCGCGACTGGGCTACCGGCTACATTGACACCATGGGCAAGTTCTCTGCCGAGAACTTCCGTCTAGAGTACCGGGCTAAGCAGCCTGCCTCTACCCCTGAGCAGATCGGCGCCTGGGGTGGCATCTGGATGCGCCCCGATAACACCGCTCTTCTAGGTGAAATCGATATTTCAGAGTCCTACGGCTACAACTCAGGTAAGCAGCGGATTGATATCTCTAACCGCTCTGAGGGCACCGTTCACTACGGCCAGCAGCAGGGTAATAAGGCTAAGAAGAGCGCAATGATCCCTATCCTGGGTCAGAACCTTGCCGACGAATACCACACCTGGGCGGTTGAAAAGACCCCCGCTGGCATTAAATTCTTCTTTGATGGAATGGAATACCTGTTCGTTTCATCAGAGGATCCTCGCTACCAGGCAGCACTACCTGTTGGTGAGAAGTTCAACATTCGCTTGTGCATGCAGGCTGGCAACGCTTATTGGGGCGGTCTTGCCGAGTCTACTCGTGACTGCGCAATCGAAGTTGACTACGTACGCGTTTGGGAGTACGTAGGCTAGTCAGACTCCCCTGGGAAGGGTCTGACGGAAGGGGCCTAGTTTCAGTGGTCTAGTACCCCTTCCATCTTTGAGGTAGATGCCCGCCGCAGGTTATCCTGCGGCGGGCATTGCTTATCTTCTGCACCCCGGGTTGTGGGCAGGTTCGGCCCGTCGGGGAGGGGAAAATGGTGCTGTAGTATCAAGGTGGCCCAAGCAAGCAGAAGAAGGGAGCCCTGTGGCAGCCTATTCCCGTTATGACCAGCTGTCGGTTAGCCTTGACCGTTCTGCCCCTTCTTCCCTGCCCTCTCAGCTGGTTGAGCAGATTAGGGGGCTGATTGCTAGTGGTCATTTGACCCCCGGTGATCCCCTGCCTTCTACCCGCTCCCTGGCAGAACGGCTCAATGTTTCACGTGGAACAGTTGTTTTTGCCTACGAGCAGCTGGTCGGTGAGGGCTACATTGTCAGTAGCCGGGGCGGAACCCAGGTAGCTGCCGGGGCTAACTTTGCCCGCCTACCCCAGGATCAGGGCCTGCCGGCTAGCAACCCCCTCAGGGGTAGGCCTGAGCCTGCCCCAAGTCCTAGCGACCAGGGGGTCATTGACCTGCGACCCGGCCAGCCCGATACCTCCCTGGTGGCTACTGCCAGCTGGCGGGCAGCCTGGCGGGCAGCAGCAGCCCAGCCCGGTCTGACCTACCCGGCAGCTGGGTCCCTGGAACTGCGCTACCAGCTGGTGGAGCACCTGCGAATGATGCGCTCAGTGCTGCGGGAGCCAGATGACCTGCTGGTAACTGCCGGGGCCCGGGACGGCTTTCGGCTGGTTTTGACCCTGCTGCGGCGGCGGGTTCGTAATCGCCCCCTGCGGATCGCTGTAGAGGAGCCCGGCTTTCCCTCCCTGCATCGGATCCCCCTAGCCTTTGGGCATGAGATTCTACCTATGCCAGTTGATTCTCAGGGTTTAAACCCCGCCCACCTGCCCTCTGGTGAGGGGCGGCCAGACCTGGTCCTTGTTGCCCCCAGCCACCAGTACCCCCTGGGGGCCTCCCTGCCCCTGGCCCGTCGCCTAGAACTTCTAGCCTGGGCCCAGGACTCTGGGGCCTTCATCGTAGAAGATGACTATGATTCAGAACTTCGCTACGTAGGTGACCCCCTGCCAGCCCTAGCCTCCTTAGACAGGCCCTCAGGCAGGCCCGGCCTAGAAGCCCACCCGGCTAACTGGTCTAACGACCGGGTTATTACCCTAGGTTCCTTCGCTAAGATGCTGGCCCCCGGCCTGAACCTGGGTTTTGTTCTGCTGCCGCGCCACCTTCGGTCAGCCGCCCTTGAACTGAGAGAAGACACCGGCAACCCGGTCTCTTCTATCTCCCAGCAGGCGATGACTCACTTCCTGGCCGCCGGTGGGCTGCGCCGCCACACCGCCCGTATGCGCCGGGTCTATAGGGCCCGCCGTCAGCTGCTGCTTGAAGAGCTGACCGGGGTGAGGGGGATTAGGGTTCTGCCCATGGATGGGGGGCTTCATGCAGTTCTTGAACTGACTCGCGGCTCTGCCAGCCTAGAGAGGGACCTTCTGGCCCGCTCCCGGCAGGCTGGCCTGCTCCTAGCCCCCCTGGGGGCCTACTGGTCAACCCGGGGGCAGGGGCAGGTGGGTGCCGGGCCCATGTACGGGCTGGTCCTTGGCTTTGGGGGAGTGAGCGACCGGCAGCTGCTTCAGGGCTTGGCCCTTCTTAAAGAGGTATTAAAGTCTTAGGCCCCGGGTGCTGGCCGGTAAACTGGTCAGTAGTTTGTTTTGAGAAGGGATGAAGAGTGGCTCAGAAGAGTAATTCACCGCAGCAGAGTTTTAAGGATCAGGTTCGAGGCTCCTTGGGCCTATCTGCCGCCCTGGCCCTGCTGGCCTTTGGGGGCGTCAGCATTTTTGGGGCGGGGGGCACCAATAACACCCCTAACTTTTTGCTGGCTGCAACAATCGCCGGCTGCGTCTTTGTGGTGACTGTTGTTATGTGTGCCACCCTGATTCTGGTAGAGCGGCCCAATGATCCAGACCTGGGTGAGGGCACCGGCATTAACCGGTCCTCAGCTGCCCTCTATGCTGAGGCTAAGGCCCGGCGGGAGGCTGAAGCGAAGCGCCGTGAGGCTGAAGAGAAGGAGCGCCTGGCCCAGCGGATTGACCAGGCTAATGCAGCCCAGGAGGGCCAGTCCTAGTTTTGGACCCTAGGGTAGAAAGGTTGGGGCGGGTGCCAGTTACGGTACCCGCCCCAACCTTTTATGCTTGAGGCTGCTAGGCCTCAGGCCTGCGAAGGACCTTCTCAAAGTAGGCCGCCAGCCCGGCGTGGTCGCTGAGGGGCAGGACGGCACCCACATACTGGTCGGGGCGGACTATCAGCATCACGCCTTCGCGGGAGAGCTGGCGTTCTTTGAAGATATCTTCATCGGGCAGGGCGCAGTAGATGTTTTCCCAGTACTCCAGCTGGTAGCTGCCCACCAGGGGCCGGAAGGCTGCTGGCACGTCGGTGACCTCAAAGTCGGTGTAGGGCTGCTGGTAGACCACCACCGGCTCAATGAGGGCGTCAAGGTCAGCCCCTTCAGCCCGGTAGCGGACCAAGGGGGAGGCTGCGTCCTGGGTCAAGAAATCGCTTAGGGCCCGCACCTTGGAGTTAGGGGAGGCGGGGTGCTCTGCATCGGCAAAAACATAGAGGCGGTAGCGTCCGTCGGCCGTAGCCTCGTGCCCCAGGTGGCGGCGGTAGGCGTTTTCCCGGCGAAGGACAGGGGCAGAGCGGAAGCGCTTACCTACGGGGAAGCCTTCAGCCAGCTGCTGGTGTTCCTTGCTGCCGGTGAGGATAGAGGGCCTATATTCGGTCATGAAGCCGGCTGGGAACTCGGCGGTCTTGACGTAGAACTCTTCAAGGTATTCGGGGTTGGGCAGGTCTTCAGGCTTGGTGGCCATGAGGGTAGACCACTCCTTATCGAAGTCAATCAGGTTCTTGGCGATTTCCTGCCGTTCGCCGGAGTAGGTGTCGAGCAGGGCCTTGGGGGCCCTGCCTGAGAGCACGTGACCCAGTTTCCAGGCGATGTTGAAGCCATCCTGTAGGGAAACGTTCATGCCCTGGCCGGCCTTGGCTGAGTGGGTGTGGCAGGCGTCGCCGGTGATGAAGACGCGGGGGGTGCGGCTGCCGCGGTCGCAGGTATCGACGTCGTCGAAGTGGTCGGTTAGGCGGTGGCCTACCTCGTAGACCGAGTGCCAGGCAACCTCTTGTACCTCGATGGAGTAGGGGTGGTAGATGGCGTTGGCTCGGTCGATGATTTCTTCAATGGGGGTAGAGCGCACAGCATGGTTATCGTCGAGGGGAACCTCACCTAGGTCGACGTAGACGCGGGCCAGGTGGCCGCCTTCGCGGGGAATATGCAGGATGGAGCCCTTGGTGGAGCTGATGGCGCACTTGACCCGCCAGTCGGGAAAATCGGTCTTGACCAGTACGTCCATTACCCCCCAGGCGTGGTTGGCTGCGTCGCCTGAGAGGGTTCGGCCGATGGCCTTGCGGACGGCAGACCTGGCCCCGTCGCAACCGATGAGGTACTTGGTGCGGACGGTGCGCTCCTGGCCGTAGTGTTCGCCGGTGGTGTGGCGGATTTTCACTTTCACCGGGTAGTCTTGCCCGTCTTCGATTTCTAGGCTGACGAATTCTAGGCCGTAGTCGGGGGTGATTTTGCCGGGGGATCTGTGGGCGAAGTCGGCAAAGTAGTCAAGGATGCGGGCCTGGTTGATAATCAGGTGGGGGAATTCGCTGATTGTGTGGGGGTCGTCGGGGGTTCGGGTGGTGCGGATGATCTGGTCGGGCTTGGCCGGGTTGGGTTTCCAGAAGCTGGTTTCGGTGATGTGGTAGGCCTCGCGGATGACCTCTTCGGCGAAGCGGAAGGCCTGGAAGGTTTCTACGCTGCGGGCTTGGATGCCGTCTGCCTGGCCTAGTTCTAGGCGGCCTGCCCGGCTTTCAATAATGCGGGTGTTGACGGTGGGAAACTGGGATAGTTGGGCGGCGGCGATCATTCCGGCCGGCCCGGAGCCGACGATGAGGACATCCATGGTTTCTGGGATTTCTTCTGGCCGGTTGATGCCGTAGCCGGCTGCTTCTTGGATGCGGGGGTCACGGGATATGTAGCCCTTGTGGTGAAAGTGCATGATGCTCCTTAGGGGGTGGGTGCGGCGCTGCACCCCAGAAATTATGTGACGGGTAACACTTGTTTTGAATCATATACGATGCCCAGCGGGGCTGACAAGGGTTCCTTGCTGACCTTGAGGGACTCAACTTAAGACTTTTTCAGGCAGGGTCTTGCTGTGATATGAGTTACTTGCTAGGCTGTGAAAATAATATACGATTTCCCAGAGGCCTGCTAGAGCTCAACGAGGAGACTCCATGACCAACCCCCTGCCCCTGCCCAGACCCGGCAAGATCATCGCCGTACACCTAGCCTACGAATCTAGGGCCGCCCAGCGCGGCCGCCGCCCAGACAAACCCTCCTACTTCCTCAAACCCAGTAGCTCCCTAGCCGCCTCAGGCGCAGCCCTTGAACGCCCCGAAGGCACCGAACTGCTGGCCTTTGAAGGGGAAATCGCCCTCATCATCGGCAGCCCAGCCCGCCAGGTTCCACTCCAGCAAGCCTGGGAACACGTAGCCTACGTGACTGCCGCCAACGACCTAGGCATCTACGACTACCGCCTAGCTGATAAGGGATCCAACCTGCGCTCCAAGGGCCGCGACGGCTACACCCCCCTAGGGCCCAAGCTCATTGACGCCCGCACAGTCTCAGAAGACCAGCTCCGCATTCGCACCTGGGTCAACGGCAAGCTAGTCCAGCAGGACAGCACCGCAGCAGCCAAGATGATCTTCCCCCTCTCCCAGTTCGTTGCCGACCTCTCCCAGCACCTGACCCTAGAAACCGGCGACATCATCCTCACCGGCACCCCTGCAGGCTCAACGGTCATTCAGCCCGGTGACCTTGTTGAGGTCGAAGTAGACGCCCCCAGCGCCGCCGGGGCCCCCAGCTCCGGACGCCTGATAACCCCAATCATCTCAGGCAGAGGCGACTTCAACCAGGCCATCGGCAGCCTACCTACCGTTGACGAAAAACAGGCCGAAGAGGCCTGGGGCTCCCGGCAGGCAGCAGGCCTACCCCCGCTAACTGAAGCAGAAACCCAGCCACCTAGGCCCACCCTGACTCCCCAGCTACGCCGCCTTCTAGAAGCCACCCCCACCGCCGGGCTATCAGCCCAGCTCCGGGCCCGCGGCCTCAACAACATTGTGATTGAGGGAGTCTACCCCCAAACCCCCGGCAGCAAGATGGTTGGCACCGCCAAAACCCTGCGTTACCTGCCCAACCGAGAAGACCTCTTCAAGGCCAAGGGCGGCGGCTACAACGCCCAAAAACGCTGCTTTGACCAGGTAGGCGAAGGGGAAGTGATCGTTATCGAAGCCCGGGGAGAAAAAGGATCTGCCACCCTGGGCGACGTCCTAGCCCTACGAGCCAAAAACCGCGGCGCTGCCGGAATCATTACCGACGGCGGGGTGCGCGATTACGCGGCTGTCCAAGAAATCGGCCTACCCGTCTTCAGTGCCGGGCCCCACCCCGCCGTCCTTGGCCGCAGGCACGTCCCCTGGGAAGTCGATGTAGCTGTAGCCTGCGGTAACGCCACCGTCCTACCCGGCGACATTATCGTTGCCGACGACGACGGGGCAATCGTCATTCCCCCAGACCTTGCCGCCGAGATCGCCCAAGCCGCCTACGAAAAAGAACAAGAAGACAGCTGGGTAGCCCAAGAGGTTGCCGCCGGCCACCGGCTAGAAGGCCTCTTTCCCCCCAGCGGCCCCTGGAAGGAGGCCTACAAGACCTGGAAGGCCCAGCAAGAGCAGCTAGAAGAGGAGGGGGCATGAGTCAGCAGCTCTCTAAGGCCGACAGCGCCTACCAGTCAATCCGTGAAAAAATCATCTCCCAAGACCTAGCCCCCGGCCACCGGCTGACCCTCTCTAGCCTGGCAAAAGAGCTGACCATGTCAGTTGTGCCGGTCCGAGAAGCAATCCGCCGCCTAGAAGCTGAAGGGCTAGTCAGCTTTGAAAGGAACATTGGGGCCAGGGTCGCCATGATCGACGAAGGGGCCTACAGCGAGAGCATGAACTGCCTCAGCCTACTTGAAGGGGCCGCCACCGCCCAGGCTGCCGCCCACCTAACGAGCCAGGACCTTCAAGAGGCAGAAGAAATCAACCAGCAGCTAGAGGTCCTACTAGAAGACTTCGACCCGGCAACCTTCACCGCCCTCAACCGCCAGTTCCATCAGAAACTTTTCTCAGCCTGCCCCAACACCCGCCTTCTAGACCTACTAGAGGCAGAATGGGACCGGCTAGGAAACCTCAGAGAATCTACCTTCTCCTTCGTGCCAAACCGCGCCGCCCAGTCAGTAGCAGAACACTACAGCCTTCTTGACCTCATTACTAGGCAGGCCAGCCCAGAAGAGATTGAAGGAGCCGCCCGTCGGCACCGGCAGGCAACCTTAAAGAGCTACCTGAGCAAAAACAGTAGCTAAGAGATTCCTGCAAGGCTGCCGCAGGCTCACACCCCATGAATCTCAGATCAAAAGAAGTAACCCCTCACCAGAGAACAAAGGAGTTTACCCGTGAGTGCACCCCTAAGCACCCAGCAAGAAGACCGCCAGCCAGCTGGCCTTCCCGACCGCATCCGCCACTACATCAAGGGCCAGTTCCTTGACTCCATCGGGGGTGAAACCTTCGAGGTTCTAGACCCCGTGACCAACCAGCCCTACATTCAGGCAGCCTCAGGTCAGAAGGAAGACATCGAGGCAGCCGTAGCAGCTGCCCGCACCGCCTTCACCGAAGGCCCCTGGCCCCGCCTGCTCCCCCGAGACCGGGCCCGGGTCCTTATGAAAATTGCCGACATCATTGAATCCCGTGAAGACCAGCTAGCGGCCATGGAATCCTTCGACTCCGGCCTGCCCATTAGCCAGGCCCGCGGCCAGGCCCGCCGGGCCGCCGAAAACTTCCGCTTCTTTGCCGACCTCATCGTCGCCCAGACCGACGATGCCTTCAAGGTCCCTGGCCGCCAGGTCAACTACGTCAACCGCAAACCCATCGGTGTCGCTGGGCTAATCACCCCCTGGAACACCCCCTTCATGCTTGAATCCTGGAAGCTTGCCCCGGCCCTGGCCACCGGCAACACCGTTGTGCTCAAACCAGCCGAATTCACCCCCCTCTCGGCCTCCCTCTGGCCTGGAATCTTTGAAGAAGCCGGCCTGCCCGAAGGGGTGTTCAACCTGGTCAATGGCTTTGGTGAAAGCGCAGGAGACGCCCTGGTCAAGCACCCCGAGGTTCCCCTGATCTCCTTTACCGGCGAATCTTCTACCGGCCAAACAATCTTCGCCAACGCCGCCCCCCACCTCAAGGGCCTCTCCATGGAACTGGGCGGTAAGTCCCCGGCCATCATCTTTGAAGATGCAGACCTAGAAGCAGCCATCAACGCCACCATCTTCGGGGTCTTCTCCCTCAACGGCGAGCGCTGCACCGCAGGCTCCCGCATCCTGATCCAGCGCAGTATCTACGACCAGTTCGTTGAAGGCTACGCAGCCCAGGCCAAGCGGGTCAAGGTGGGTCTGCCCTCAGATCCCGCCACAGAAGTCGGTGCCCTGGTTCACCCAGAACACTATAAGAAGGTTATGTCCTATGTTGAGCTAGGCAAGAGTGAAGGCCGCCTGGTAGCCGGTGGTGAACGCCCGGCCAACTTCCCTGAAGGCAACTTTATTCTGCCCACCGTCTTTGCTGACGTTCCCCCCAGTGCCCGCATCTTCCAGGAGGAAATCTTCGGCCCCGTCGTGGCCCTGACCCCCTTCGACACTGAAGAAGAGGCCCTGGCCCTGGCCAACAATAGCAGGTACGGTCTTGCCGCCTACCTTTGGACCTCTAACCTGCAACGCGCCCACACCTTTGCCCAGGGCCTAGAGGCGGGCATGGTCTGGCTCAACTCCAATAATGTTCGTGACCTGCGCACCCCCTTTGGTGGGGTTAAGGCCTCCGGCCTGGGCCACGAAGGCGGCTACCGCTCCATTGACTTCTACACCGACCAGCAGGCTATTCACATTAACCTCGGTGAAGTTCACAACCCCGTCTTCGGCAAGGCCGACTAAGACGGCTCAGTCCATCCCCACCCAGCGGCCCCTAGGCCCAGCACCGTCGCTGACAGGTGGCCGCCGCAGAAGAGAAAGCAAAAACCCATGTCACCTACTTTTGTTGATTACCCTGTCATCGTGCCCGATGAGAACGCCCCAGACATTATCCGCTGCGCCTCCATGGAACTGGTTGTTACCGACCTTGAACGATCCCGCAACTTCTATGTTGATGTGCTTGGCCTGGTGGTCACTGAAGAAGACGACAATACGATCTACCTGCGCTCCCTGGAAGAATTCATTCACCACAACCTGATCCTGCGCAAGGGTGAGACCCCCGCTGTTGCCGCCTTCTCCTACCGGGTCCGCACCCCTGAAGACCTTGATAGGGCAGAAAAGTTCTACACTGCCCGCGGCTGCCAGGTGCGCCGTAAGAAGGAGGGCTTCGTCAAGGGCCTGGGCGATTCTGTGCGCGTGCTTGATCCCCTGGGCTTCCCCTACGAATTCTTCTACGAGGTGGAGCACGTTGAACGCCTGGCCTGGCGCTATGACCTGCACACCCCCGGGGCCCTGGTTCGCCTAGACCACTTTAACCAGGTCACTCCTGATGTTCCCAGGGCCGTCAAGTACATGGAAGAGCTGGGCTTTCGCGTTACCGAAGATATTCAGGACGAAGCTGGCACCTCTTACGCCGCCTGGATGCGCCGCAAGCCTACCGTCCACGACACCGCCATGACCGGCGGGGACGGGCCCCGTATGCACCATGTTGCCTTTGCCACCCACGAAAAGCACAACATCATTGCCATTTGCGATAAGCTCGGTGCCCTGCGGCTTTCGGACCACATCGAACGCGGCCCTGGCCGTCACGGTGTTTCTAACGCCTACTACCTCTACCTGCGCGACCCTGACGGCCACCGGGTTGAGATCTACACCCAGGACTACTACACCGGCGACCCCGATAATCCCCGCGTCACCTGGGATGTTCACGATAACCAGCGCCGGGACTGGTGGGGCACCCCCGTTGTGCCCTCCTGGTACACCGATGCCTCCCGCGTGCTTGACCTTGACGGCAAGCTGGTGCCCCTGGTGGAGCGCACTGATGATTCTGAGATGGAACAGACCATCGGTGCTGACGGTTTCTCTTACACCCGCGCAGATGAGGGGGAAAGGTCCATGCCCGACTGGAAGAAGGGTGAATACAAGCTGGGCCACCAGCTGTAGGGGGTTCCATGCTCACTGAAGAACAGCTCACCAAAATTGCCGATGACCTGGCCGAGGCCGAGGCCAAGCGCACCATGATTCCGCGCCTGACCGCCACCTACCCTGATATGACCGTCGAAGACTCCTACGCGGTGCAGAAGATGTGGCGGGCCCGGGGCGAGGCCGCCGGCCGCCGTCTAATCGGCCGTAAAATCGGGCTGACCTCTAAGGTCATGCAAGAGGCCACCGGCATCACCGAACCCGACTACGGGGTTATCTTCGCTGACCAGGTCTACGACAACGGCTCGGTCATTGAGCACGGGCTTTACTCTAACGTGCGTGTTGAGGTTGAGCTGGCCTTCGTGCTCAAGGAAGACCTGACCGGGCCCAACGCCACCATCTTTGATGTTCTGCGGGCTACCGAATATGTGGTTCCGGCCCTGGAGATTCTTAGCTCCCGCATTGAGATGGAGGGCCGCACCATCGTCGATACCATTAGCGACAACGCAGCCCTAGGAGCCATGGTTTACGGGGGCAACCCGGTGGACCCGGCCTCTATTGACCTGCGCTGGGTCTCAGCCCTGCTCTACCGCAATGAGCAGATTGAAGACACCGGGGTGGCTGCCGCCGTCCTCAACCACCCGGCTAACGGGGTTGCCTGGTTGGCTAAGAAGCTGGCTGCCCACGGGGATTCTTTGAAGGCCGGTGAGATTATTTTGGCCGGGTCTTTCACCAAGCCTATGTGGGTTCACCCGGGCGACACCGTTCACGCAGATTACGGGGACTTAGGAGCGGTAACGTGTCGCTTCGTCTAGAGCCCCCCTTCGGCCAGCACCTACAGACCCTGGGTCGCCCTGCGGTGGGCATGTGGGTTTGCTCAGGTTCGCCGGTGGCCGCCGAAATCTGCGCCGGTTCCGGCCTGGACTGGCTGCTCATTGACGGTGAGCACGGGGTTGCCAGCCTGGAGACTGTGCAGCAGCTTCTGCAGGTGACAGCCGCCTACCCGGTGCAGACAGTGGTGCGCCTGCCTTCCCTGGATGTGGTTGCTATCAAGCAGTTCTTGGACGCCGGTGCCCAGAACCTGCTCATTCCCATGGTGGATACCGCCCAGATGGCCCGGGAGGCGGTGGCTGCTACCCGTTACCCTCCGGCGGGGGTGCGCGGGGTGGGCTCTGCCCTGTCCCGTTCAGCCCGCTGGGGTGGGGTGCCCGGCTACCTGGCCGAGGCTGAGAAGTACATTTCGCTTTTTGTGCAGATTGAGTCGGTTACGGCCGTGGCTAATGCTGAAGAGATATGCGCGGTGGAGGGCCTGGCCGGGGTTTTCATTGGCCCCTCAGATTTGGCGGCCTCTATGGGGCTGCTGGGCCAGCAGAACCACCCGCAGGTGGTGGAGGCTGTGAAGCGGGTAATCGCGGTAGCCCGTGCGGCCGGGGTGAAGGTGGGGGTGAACGCCTTTGACCCGGCGCAGGCTGAGGACTACCTGGCTGCCGGTGCTGACTTTATTCTGGTGGCCGCTGACGTGCAGCTGCTGGCCCTGGAGTCTAAGAAGCTAGCTGCCCGCTTCATTCAGGACGCCGCCCCCAGCTCCGCTGACGTGGGCTACTAGGGCTCTGATGAGGAAGAACCCGGGAAGAAAATGATTTTCCTCCCGGGCTCTTTCTCTCCTGCGGACAGGAATCTCTATTCGGTTCGTTCGAACCAGTAGATTGAGCTGGACTCCTGTCCTATAGTCTCGTGGCTATTCTGCGTCGCGTTGTTTTAGCTTGACCTCCACCTTAGGAATCTTGCGGGCAGCATTCTTAATTCCATCAATCGTTTCAGTAGCTTTAGTGCTTGCAGCGACTTTCCAGCCAAAGACTTCTGACTCGCTCCATGAGTTTTCCTGTAGTTCTAAGGCCTGGGCAAAAGTGTCTAAGTCTTTGTCTATGGCACTAATGCCTGCAAAGATTCTCTTCACAGCGATAGGGTTTCTGAATTGCATCTCTTGTGCAGTTTTCCAGGCTGGGCCAAGCTGACTTCCAAGTTCCAGAAGAGTTGACTCAATTTCCGAGATACGGTGGTTTCGAGCTAGTTTCAGTCCTTCTCGATGTCGCTCTAAGGCTTCGGGAGATTCTTCTAGCACCCGGTCAAGTTCGATCACTGCAAGTTGGTCCTGAATCATTACCGCATTTCCTAGAGCCATGAGCCAGCCGGCAATTTCGCCACTGAGTGCATCTGTCGAGGACTTGAGGTCAGCAGCTGTCTTTGCTGTCTGAATTTTTTGAGCAAGACCCTGGATTTTTTGTAGTGCGTATTTCTGTACCTTAGTAGCCTCCGCTCCACATGACGCTACTTTGGACCAGGTGGTAGAAGATACAAAACCTGTCTCCTTACGGATTATGTATGCTTCTTCAGTTGCGTGTCTAAGTGAGAAAAGTTTGGCAATTACATTGTCTTTTTGATCCTGAAGCAGGTCATCGATTTTGGCATCAATAACCTCCAGGTATTCCGAAATTTCAGATATTGACTGTTCGAGGGCTTTCTGCGCGAGAATGCTGCCAAGTACGGCTGCGCCAGCAGGGGTGAAGAGCCCACCAACTTGGGCAAAATTCAGGTGCTTGATGATTCGTCCGTTACTTGCGCGTGCGACTCCACTCGTAGCTTTGGTGGCCTTAGCTAGGGCAGCCGATTCCTTGGTGAGCTTTACCCATCTACCGGACTGCTCCACCAAGTTCATTGCCTCAGTTGTAGTAACTCCAGCTGTGTGAATTGCTTTATTAAAAGCAGAACCGATCGGCTGTGATGTAACGCCGTTAGCGCCCAGCCAAACCTCAATCGCATGGGGGTCCCCAAAAAGAGCAAGACCCTTGTCATCTTCAATTACTGTAATTTCTCCATCGGCAGGAGGGAAGGCCTCTTTCTCATTCATAACCTCATTGTAAACCTTTGTAGGTAGAAATTTGTACAAAGACTTATTTGTAAAGACGTTTTGCGAACTTATACTTGCTGTAACTTCTTGCCCGGTCGGTATTCACAAGGTGATTTATCCGCAGGTGGTGAGCTGGTTTGTAAGCTGCGCTCCCTGCCCCAGGAAGGCCCATACGTGACATAGGGGATGTCCGGAGCGATTTCTTGGGCGCCTTGTTGGAGGGTGGGTTCGCCCGAGACATAGACCTGCCAACCGCCTTCTCCAGTGCCTTGCCATATGCCGCTGGTTGCGCCGGTGGCCCTACGGCCAAGGTGATCTGTGGCAGCTTTGGATAACTATTGACTCAATTTTTCATTGCATGTAGTGTGAAGCTCACAAGCTCACAAGCTCACAATTGAAAATCTCTTTCGAAGAAGGTGCGATGATGCATTATTTAAAGAATTTTTTTATTGTTATATTGTCAGTTCTAATGCTTTTCTCTTTCTCTCCAGCGCAGGCATATCTAAATGCACATTTTTGTCGGAGGTAGTGATGTCTGATTCTGGATACCTGTACATTGCTGTGTCCTGTTGTGCTATGTCAGTTATTTCCTTTTGTTTAGGTTATTTTCAACAAAGGAGGAACATTGAATGTGGTCTGTACTCGGAGGAATAGCAATTGTTATTTGCCCCGTTTTCTCTTACTGGCTGGGGGCTAAATTTGCAATGAAGCGACATCTGAAACCATAAAATCCGAACAGTGAGGCTTATTCATAAGGGTAGGTGAAGCAGGTTCACAGCGAAGCTGCTGGCTCGGGGCTGGCGTGAATCGCCTTGTGAGCGAAGCGAACCAGGCGAGAGGGTTGGCAGTGAGCGTGAGCCTGCGGAACCACTTATGAATAAGCTTCAGTAGGAAAGCAGGGCTATTGATGGAATATCTGTAAGGAAACCATCATATGCCCTGCTTTCTGGTTCTTATCTTAGAAACCTACCTACCCCTAAAAACCGGTCTCCGCTTCTCTGTGAAAGCGGCGAAACCCTCAGCATAGTCGGCTGAGGAGCAGAGCTGGCCCTGGGCCTTGTTCTCAGCTTCAACAGACTCCCAGAGGCCCACTCGGGCGTCGCGCACCTGGGCCACCAGCTGCTTAGAGGCCACAAAGGCCCCGGTCGCCCCGGCAGCCACCCTGGCCACCTTCTGGCGGGTAAAGTCCAAAAGCTCCTCGGCAGGAAGAGCCCGGCTAAAGAGCCCGGCAGTCACAGCCTCAGCCCCAGACATCAAATCAGCCGTATAAATCAGATCCAGGGCCCGGTGGGCACCTAGCCGCTCCACAAAGAGGGCGTGCCCGCCAGAGTCCAGGGTGGCCCCCAGGTTGGCAAAGGGGGAGCCGATCTTGGCGTCCTCAGCCACATAGACCACGTCCGTAGCAATAGCCAAGCCCAGGCCAACCCCCAGGCAGGGGCCCTGCACCGCCGCAAAGGTCGGGGCGGGGAAGGCACTCATCTTCTTCAGCAGCGGGGTCACCTTGCCAGCCAGGTAGCCGTAGGCGTCATCCTCGGCAGGCACCAGCCCGGCAATATCCCGCCCGGCACAAAAACCTCGCCCCTCACCGCGCAAGAGTAGGGCGCGGACGCCCGCCGCAGCTGCCTGGTCGTAGGCGGCAGAGAGCTCAGCCAGAGCGGCCTCGTTGAGGGCGTTCATCTTTTCGGGGGCCTTCAGCACCACCTCGGCAACAGCGCCCTCAATGGTCAAATCAATCACGGCTTTTCCCCTCCTAGGCGTCGAAGTCCACGGTCACAGCCTCGGAGCAGGGGCGGGTCTGGCAGGTGAGAATGTAGCCGGCCTCGACCTCATCCTTTTCCAGGGCGTAGTTTTCCTCCATCTTGACATCGCCCGAAACCACCTTGGCCCGGCAGGTTCCGCAGACGCCACCGGCGCAGGCGAAGGGCACGTCGGCCCGCACACGCAGGGCGGCGTTCAGAAGGGTTTCGTTGGCAGAGATGGGGGACTCAACGGATGAGGATGTACCGTCCAGGTTGAAAGAGATAGCGTAGTTGGCCCCGGAGGGGTCAGCCTCCACGGCCCGGCCCTGCTGGCCGGCGGGGGTTTCGGGCTTGCCGGTGGTGAAGAGTTCGAAGCGGACGTCATCCTCCTTGACCCCGCGCTCAGCCAGGGTGTCGCGGCAGAGCTGCACCAGTTCGAAAGGTCCGCAGAGGAACCACTCGTCGGCCTTATCTACCTGAATCACATGGTCCAAGATGGCCTTGAGCTTTTCATCATCAATTCGGCCGCTCATGAGCGGGTTGATCCGCTGTTCACGGGAGAGCACATGGTGCACGGCGAAGCGGGCAGGGTAGCGGTCCTTGAGGTCGCCGATTTCTTCGGCGAACATCACGTCCATGGCGGACTTGTTGGCGTAGATCAGGTCAAAGCTGCTGGTGGGGCTGGCCTTGAGTACGGTGCGGGCGATGGCGATGATGGGGGTGATACCGGAGCCGGCGGCGAAGGCGACCATCTGCTGGCCCCCTGCGGCGGCGGCGTCCTCAGCGATTTTGTTGGGGTCGTTCAGGCTGGTGATGCTGCTCTTGGAGACGAAGGCACCCTGGGGGTTCATCACATCAATCTGGTAGCCCGGTTCAAGGGTGTCGTTGGCCCAGTTAGAGAAGAGGCCGCCGAAGTCTCGTTTGATGGCCACGCGGATTTCGCCGGGGGTGGGCTCGGTGCAGATGGAGTAGGAGCGGCGGACTTCCTGCCCGTCAATCTGGGCGCGTAGGGCCACGTACTGGCCGGGCAGGTAGTCGTAGTCGGCGGCGAGTTCCTCAGGCACGGCGAAGGTGACTTCAACGGAGTCTTTGGTGAGCTTGCGGACCTCTGCCACAGTCAGCCTGTTAAAGGTGGCCCGGCGGCGGGTGCTGGTGTCGGTCATGGCACTTTCCTTGGGTCTAGTGAATCTTGAAGTAGTCGAAGGGCTCTGAGCAGGATTCGCACTGGTAGAGGGCCTTGCAGGAGGTGGAGCCGAAGCGGGTCAGCTCCCGGGTGGCCAGGGAGTGGCAGCGGGGGCATTTGACGGCAAGTCCCAGGCGGACGGGCCCGGCGGCGGCTCTGCCGGTAGGTGGGGCAATACCGTACTGTTCAAGGCGGGCCTTACCGGCCTCGCTCATCCAGTCGGTGCTCCAGGCGGGGGAGAGCACTGTGTCGATGCGCGGGGCCGGGTAGCCCCGGTCCCTAAAGACCTGGCGGATGCTGCTGCTGATAGTCTCCATGGCCGGGCAGCCGGAGTAGGTGGGGGTAATGACCACTACCGGCTGGTCGCCTTCGTAGCGGGTGGCTCGAAGAATTCCCAGGTCAGCAATGGAAAGGACTGGAATTTCGGGGTCAGCTACGCGGGCGGCAAGCTCCCATAAGGCGGAGTCAGAACCGGCCGGGGCCGGTAGGGAGCTGTCGGTTTCTAGGGCCGGGGCCCTGTAGCCAGAGTCGGCGTCGAAGCCAAAGCTGAAGTCGACTCCGGCGCTGGCCTGCTCACTGGTCAGAGAGTCGCCCTGGCCTTGCCAGGCTGGGTAGTCACTGCGGCTGTTCACGGGGGCACCTCCTTGTGCTGGGCCTGCTGGGATCTACCAGCTGGCTCCGGGGTGGGCCCGGGCCAGGACCTGCATTTCAGCTAGGATATGGCCGCGGGCTTCAGAGAACTGGCCGGACCGGTCCCCGCCCCAGGCCTGGGGAAGGTCGGGAACCTGTAGCTGGGCTTCTTCGATGATGGCGGTCAGGCGCTTTTCGAAGTTCTGGCGCAGGCTAGAGGGGAGTACGGCGACACCGGGCAGGGCGACTGCCTCTTCAAAGTCGTAGAAGAGTTCGTCAATGTAGGGCCACATGTAGTAGAGGCCTTCTTGCATACGGCGGTTGGATTCTTCGGTGCCGATGCCCAGGCGTAGGGTCCAGGCGGTGGCGTGGTCCTGGTGGTAGGCAACCTCCTTGAGGGCCTTGGCTGCAATGGCGGCCAGGGTGGGGTCTTGGGACTTCACCAGGGCTGAGTAGAGCTCGTACTGGTAGTAGGAGAAGATGAGCTGGCGGGCGATGGTCTGCCCGAAGTCCCCGTTTTCCTGTTCGGGTAGGCGGGCTGAGCGGAACTCTTCTTCGTCGCGGAAGTAGGCCAGGTCGTCTTCGGTCTTGCCCCAGGCGCTGCCTGCGTAGGTGAGGAAGAAGCGGGCGTGGCCGATCAGGTCCAGGGCGATATTGCCCAGGGCAATGTCTTCTTCAAGTTCGGGGGCACGGGAGATCCAGTGGGCCAGGCGCTGGCCGAGCATGAGGGCGTCATCGCCCAGGGCCAGGGCGTAGCGGGCGACTTCTTCACTGGCCTTGAGACCAGAGGCAGCCAGGTCTTCAACGACGATGGATTCGCCCTCGCTATGGCGGGTGGCTGACTCGTAGGAGGCGTAACTCATAGGTGCTTCACCCCCTCACTTTTGGTGTAGTAGGTGGCGTGCCGGTAGCTCTTGCCCTGAGAGGATTCAAAGAAGCCCCCCTTAGAGTCTGGGTCAGAGGCCAAGATGGCTTCTGCTGGAACTACCCAGATGCTGGTTCCCTCGTTGCGGCGGGTGTAGAGGTCGCGGGCGTTGCGTAGGGCCATCGTGGCATCTGGGGCGTGCAGGGACCCGGCGTGTACGTGGGAAAGGCCGCGGGAGGAGCGAACGAAGACCTCCCAGAGGGGCCATTCCTTGGATTCGGGCAGGTAGGCGATATTGTCAGTCACGGTGTTAGGCTCCTAGGAGTTCGGGGTGCTCTTCTGCGGTCTTGCGGGCGTAAGCGGCGGCGGCTTCGCGTACCCAGGCCCCTTCTTCGTGGGCGGCGCGGCGGCGCTGCATGCGCTGGACGTTGCAGGGGCCCTGGCCTGAGATAACGGACTTAAATTCCTCCCAGTTCAGGGGCCCGTAGTCGTAGTGGCCCCGCTCTTCATTCCACTTGAGGTCGGGGTCTGGCAGGGTTAGGCCTAGGGCCTCTGCCTGGGGAACCAGCATGTCAATAAAGCGCTGGCGCAGTTCGTCGTTGGAGAAGCGTTTAATCTTCCAGGCCATGGACTGCTGAGAGTTGGGGGAGTCGGTATCTGGTGGGCCGAACATTTGCAGGGCCGGGCCGTAGAAGCGGTTGACGGCCTCCTGGGCCATTTTCTTTTGGGCTTCTGTGCCGTGGGCTAGTTCGTAGAGGATCTCCCAGCCCTGGCGCTGGTGGAAGGACTCTTCCTTGCAGATGCGGACCATAGCCCGACCGTAGGGGCCGTAGGAGGCCCGGCAGAGGGGAACCTGGTTGCAGATGGCTGCCCCATCTACTAGCCAGCCGATAGCCCCCATATCTGCCCAGGTGCGGGCCGGGTAGTTGAAGATGGAGGAGTACTTGGCCCGGCCTTCGAGTAGCTGCTGGTTGAGGATGTGGCGGGGGGTGCCGAGGGTTTCGGCGGCTGAGTAGAGGTAGAGGCCGTGGCCGGCTTCGTCCTGAACCTTGGCCATGAGGATGGCCTTGCGCTTGAGGGAGGGGGCCCGGGTAATCCAGTTGGCCTCTGGTTGCATGCCGATAATCTCTGAGTGGGCGTGCTGGGAGATCTGCCGGGTGAGGGTTTTGCGGTAGCTAGCTGGCATCCAGTCCCGCGGTTCAATGCGGGAGTCTTCGGCGATGAGCTGGTCAAAGTAGGCCTGCTCGTCGCTGCTGTCGGCTAGCTGGCCCTGGGGGTTATCGCTGACAGGGGCCAGGGCTGGGTTCTTCTTCTTCGAAGTCATGTGAGCTCCTTGCGGGGTGGATTAGGGGCCACCCCATCAGTATTTACTGACCGTTCGTTCAGAATATAGGAGGAAGGGTCTTAGGGTCAAGATATGAAGCGGTTAGAAATCGGCGCAACTTCTGGGCCTCCTGGCCGGTAGGTGGGGCCCTGCAATATTTGGCCAAACCCTATGCGCCTGCCTAGTTTTTCTGTATCATGTGAGCTGATGCATAGAAAGCTGTGCACCCCCTCACGGAAGGAGGCTTCGATGACGAAGCAGTTAACCCACTACGTCGGCGGTGCCCACCGCCCCGGAACATCAGGCCGTTTTGCCGACGTCTACAACCCCAGCACCGGCCAGGTCCAAGCCCAGGTCCCCCTAGCCAGCGCAGACGAGGTGCGCGAGATTATCGCCAACGCTGCAGAAGCCCAGGTCAAGTGGGCTGCAACCAACGCCCAGAAGCGGGCCCGTATTCTGCACCGCTTCGTTGACCTGGTCAACCAGAACGCTGACGAGCTGGCCGAGATGCTCTCCCTCGAACACGGTAAGACCGTGGCCGATGCCCACGGCGATATCCAGCGCGGCCTCGACGTCGTAGAGTTCGCAACCGCCGCCCCCCACCTGCTCAAGGGCGAATACTCCGACTCCGTAGGCACCGGCATTGACGTCTACTCCATGCGTCAGCCCCTGGGCGTGGTCGCCGGTATCACCCCCTTCAATTTCCCGGCCATGATCCCCCTCTGGAAGTGTGGCCCCGCCATCGCCGCCGGTAACGCCTTCGTCCTCAAGCCCTCAGAGCGCGATCCCTCCGTTCCCCTGCGCCTGGCCGAGCTCTGGACAGAAGCCGGCCTACCTGACGGTATCTTCAACGTGGTCAACGGCGATAAGGAAGCCGTTGATGCCCTGCTCGATGACCCCCGCATTAAGGCCGTCGGCTTTGTAGGATCCACCCCCATCGCCCAGAGCATCTACGAGCACGCCGCCCGCACCGGCAAGCGCGCCCAGTGCTTCGGCGGCGCCAAAAACCACCTCATCATCATGCCCGACGCCGACCTGGACCAGGCCGCCGACGCCCTCATTGGCGCTGCTTTCGGCTCAGCAGGCGAACGCTGCATGGCTATCTCTGTAGCCGTACCCGTCGGCCAGGCCACCGCCGATGCCCTGGTCGAAAAACTGGTCGAGCGCACCAAGACCCTCAAGGTCGGCCATGCCCTAGACCCCGAAGCTGACTTCGGCCCCGTCGTTGCCGCCAGCGCCCTAGAACGCATCGAAGGCTACATCGCCGCCGGTGAGAAGGAAGGGGCCAAACTCCTAGTGGACGGCCGCGGCGTCAAGGTCGAAGGCCACGAGGGCGGCTACTACATCGGCGCCACCCTCTTCGATCAGGTCAGCACCGACATGTCCATCTACCGCGAGGAGATTTTCGGCCCGGTGCTCACCGTGGTTCGGGCTGAGAACTTCGAAGAAGCCCTGGCCCTGCCCACCAAGCACGAATTCGGCAACGGGGTAGCCATCTACACCCGCGACGGCGATACCGCCCGGGAATTTGCCCGCCGGGTTGATGTGGGCATGGTAGGAGTGAACGTACCGATCCCCGTGCCCATTGCCTACTACACCTTCGGCGGCTGGAAGGCCTCTGGCTTTGGCGACCTCAACCAGCACGGGCCTGACGCCTTCCGCTTCTACACCAAGACCAAGACCGTCACCAGCCGCTGGCCCTCCGGCATTAAGGAAGGCGCCAGCTTCGTCATGCCCACCGGCAACTAGGAGGCCCCCGTGACCGATACGCCCGGCACCCAGCCGACCGAGAGCGTCCTGACCGAAAAACGCGGCAGCCTGGGGGTTGTCACCCTCAACCGCCCGCGCGCGGTCAACGCCCTCAACGCCGAGATGATGGAGCTGATGAACGCAGCCCTGGACGACTTCGAACAGGACGCCACCATCACCGCCGTGCTCCTGCGCGGCGCCGGTGAGCGGGGTCTTTGCGCAGGTGGCGACGTGGTAGCCCTCTACAAGGCCACCGGTGAAAACCCGGATCAGGGCGTGGACTTCTTCCGAGTGGAGTACACGCTGGACCTGCGCATCGCCCGCTACCCCAAGCCCTTCATCTCCCTCATGGACGGCCTGGTGCTGGGCGGCGGCGTGGGCGTCTCAGCCCATAGCTCCCACCGCATCGTCACCGAACACACCCGCACCGGCATGCCCGAAACCGTCATCGGCTTCTGCCCCGACGTGGGCGGCCTCAACATCCTGGCCCGCGCCCCGCAGAACCTGGGCACCCTCATGGCCGTCACCGGCCTGCATGTGACCGGGGCGGACGCGCTCGCTGTCGGCATGGCTGATTATTTCGTGCCGTCTGAGAAGCT
>JAXDRN010000069.1:0-8588 GCA_034090985.1 Rothia sp. (in: high G+C Gram-positive bacteria)
CATCATCGCAGTGGCTTGGGTTTTTGTTCCTGTGCCGCGGCGACTCGTAATACTCTACGCAGGTTTTTTCTGGTGCGCAAGCCCGATCGTGCTCTCAGGGGGCCTTTCAGGCCCTGATGTGGGGTGTTTGCCCTAGTCAGAGGGGTATTAATTTTTTTCAAACTTTTTTCTAGACTGCCTTCTGCCCTGCCTTTTGCACCCTTCTAGCCTGCCTTCTGCCTTGAAACCTGCCCTGAATACTCTCTTGAGCCCTGCCTTGCCCCTGGCTTCTGCCCTGCCTGTGGCTGTAGAAAAGGCCCCTCCCTAGATGGGAGGGGCCTCAAAAAGCCTAGAGGGCCCGACGGCGAGAGACCTCATAGAGGGAAATCCCCACCGCCATTGAAGCGTTCAAAGACTCCATCGCAGAACTAATAGGAATCGAAACAATCTGATCACAGTTCTCAGTCACCAGCCGTGAAAGACCCTTACCCTCTGAACCAACAACAATCATCAAAGGCTCAGAAGCCAGCTCCAGGTCAGGCAGATCAACCTCTCCCCCACCGTCCAAACCAACAACAAAGATGCCAGCATCCTTAGCCTGCTGAATCACCCGGGTCAGATTGGTTGCCTTAGCAACAGGAATACGGGCAGCAGCCCCAGAAGAAGTCTTCCAAGCTGAAGCAGTCATAGCCGCCGAGCGGCGCTCAGGAATAATAACCCCGTTACCAGAGAAGGCAGAAACAGAGCGGATAATAGCCCCCAGATTACGAGGGTCAGTAATCCCATCCAGGGCAACAAAAAGAGGAGGAGTATCCATCTTCTTCTCATACCAGCGGTCCATGGTGTCAAGAACCAGATTGCCCGCATCCGGGTACTTATAGGGCGGAATCTGCAAGGCAACACCCTGATGAACAGCATGATCAGTCAAACGATCCAGCTCATTACGGCCAATCTCAAGCATCGGCAGGCCCTGCTTATTAGCCTCAGTCATAATGTCACGAACCCGGTCATCAACCTCAATCCGAGACATCACAAAAAGAGTCTTAGCAGGAATCTCAGTCTGAAGAGCCTCAAGCACAGAGTTACGACCCGTTACCAGCTCATCAGAAGCCCGCTTACCCCCCAAACGCGGCTGACGGGAACGCAAGGTATTAGTAGCCTTACGGTTCTCAGCAGCCCGCTTCATCTTATGGGCCTTATGATAAACCCGGTCCTCAGCCTTAGGGGTATTGCCCCGGCCCTCAAGAGCCTTCCGGCCGTGGCCACCAGTTCCCTTAGTAGGGCCCTTCTTCTTATTGGTTGCGCCAGGGCGTGAGCCTGCCTTCGCCATAGGTACTGTCCTTTGTTAGATGTCTACGAATTGCTCTCTAGCTTACCGACCCCAAGGAGCCAGTGGGGCGAGAGATAGAGCACGCTAAGCCCTCAAAGCCCCTAAAGAGACCAGCTGGAACCTGACGGGCCATCCTTGACCGTAATACCAGCCGCGGCCAAAGCATCACGAATCTGATCAGCCCGAGCCCAGTCCTTAGCCTCACGGGCTTGAGCACGCTGAGTCAGCATAGCCTGAATCAGAGCATCAAGGGCCGCATGTTCACCAGCCCCCTGGCCAGCAGCCCCAGCCTGACTAAAGGACATCAGCTCAACCAGCCCCAAAACCTTAGCCATAGCGTAAACCTGCCCAGCAAGCTCAGCTACAGGCTCACCAGCAGCCAGGGCCGCATTACCGGCACGAACAGCAGCATGTAAGGCAGCCAGAGCCTTAGGAATATTCAAATCATCATCCATAGCCTGACCAAAGGCCTCAGGAACCTCAGCCTCCTGCAGGTGATAGTCACAGGTAGCAGCCAAGAAAGCCTCAACCCGCTCAACAGCAACCCGAGCCTCTTCGAGGGAGGTGGGGTGGTAGTCCAGCACAGAACGGTAATGGGCCTGACCCAGGTAGTAGCGGACAACCAGGGGGCGGGCAGCCTCAAGCATCTGGGCGGGAGTGATGATATTGCCAATAGACTTAGACATCTTCTCACCCTCATAATTCACCAGGCCGTTGTGCATCCAAAAATTAGCAAAACCATAACCTGCCGCCTGAGACTGAGCCATCTCATTCTCATGGTGAGGGAAACGCAAATCCAGGCCACCACCGTGAATATCAAAAGTCTCACCCAGATACTTACCCGCCATAGCCGAGCACTCTAGATGCCAGCCAGGACGGCCCCTACCCCAAGGAGAGTCCCAGGCCGCACTCTCAGGCTCCCCCTCCTTATAAGCCTTCCAAAGAGCAAAATCCCGAGGATCACGCTTACCGCGGGGATCAGCATCCGGAGCAGCCTGCATATCGTCAATCTTCTGACGGGTCAAAGCCCCATAGCTCTCCCAAGAACGCACATCAAAATAAACATCACCGCAACCATCAGTAGCCGGGTAAGCATGGCCACGATCAATCAGCCGCTGAATCAGAGCAAACATCTCAGGAATATGACCAGTAGCCCGCGGCTCATAGGTAGGGGGCGCAATATTCAAAGCAGCATAAGCCTGACCAAAAACCCGCTCAAAACGGTAGGCCAAGGCCCACCACTGCTCAGCCGGGTGCTCACCGGCATAATCAGACTCAAAAGAAGCAGCAGAATTAACCAGGATCTTATCGTCAATATCGGTAACATTCCGCACCGTAGTAACCTTATAACCCCGGTAGGTCAGCCAACGAGCCAGCTGGTCAAAAACCAGACCCGAACGCACATGCCCAATATGGGGAGCGCCCTGCACCGTGGCACCACAGTAATAGATGCGGGCCTGGCCGGGATGAACCGGGGTAAAGTCACGGACGCTTGCTGTTGCTGAATCATAAAAACGTAGAGTCACGCCTAACAGTTTACCGCGCCGCCCAAAAACAGGGCCAGAAGGCTAGCTGCGCGGATAAACCAGGGCCACAGCGGTAGCTGCCAACCCCTCACCCCGGCCAGTCAAGCCCAGCCCATCAGTGGTCGTGGCAGTCACCGTCACAGGGGCACCTGCCGCCTCTGAAAGAACCCGATTAGCCTCAGCCCGACGGGGGGAAAACTTAGGCCTATTGCCAATGAGCTGCACCGCAATATTGCCAATCTCAAAACCAGCTGCCCGCACAATGGCAGCTGCCTCAGAGAGAATCCGCAGCCCAGAAGCCCCTGCCATATCGGGCCGGTCCACCCCAAAGTTGGAGCCTAAATCGCCGGTGCCGCTAGCAGAGAAGAGGGCATCGGCAGCCGCATGGGCCACCACATCGCCATCAGAATGGCCAGCTAGGCCGCGCTGCCCTGGCCAGTGCAGGCCAGCTACCCAGAGCTCTGTGCCCTCTTCGCCAAAGGCATGTACGTCTGTTCCGCTACCAATCCGGGGAATCATTGTTTTCTCTTCTCCTAGTCTCTAGTTTTCAGCAGGGCTTCTTGCCCCTTGATGGAGCTGCCCCCAGTCCCTTGTTGGGGTTGGGGGGGTGCCCAGCACCCTTAAACGCCAGCCCCGAGCCAGCTGGGCCCCCCCAACCCCAACAAGATCAGGCAAGGCCAGTCCCAACAGAATCAGCCGATCCTACCCTCAGCATACAGAGCCCTAGCCAAAGACAAATCAAGAGGGGTCGTAATCTTAAAGGCCTCAGCCGCCCCCTCCACCGTAGCCACCGGCAGGCCCAGAGCCTCAGCCAACATAGCATCATCAGTAATGCCCTCAGCCACCGCCGGATCCAAAGAAGCCACATCCCGATGGGCCTGCCTCAAGGTAGGCAAATCAAAGCCCTGAGGGGTCTGCACAGCCCGCAAATCAGACCTAGCCGGAGTTCCGCTCACATACCCATCAGCAGTCACCTGCTTGATGGTATCAACCACAGGCAGCACAGGAATCACGGCCCTCTCACCAGCAGCAAGAGCAGCAGCTACCCGCCGATAAACGCTAGCAGGAGTAAAACAACGAGCCGCATCATGAACCAAAACCCCCCTAGGCTCCAGATCAGAAGCGCCCGGCAAGATCGGAGCAGCAGCCAGGGCCCCTAAGCCCGCCGTCACCGACTCGGCCCGGCTAGCCCCACCCTCTACAGCAAGAGCACCATAACGGGCACAAACCTCACGCAACTCAGTATCCCCAGGCGGCACCGTCACCACCAGGCGGGCAAAAACCCCAGAAGCCAAAGCCCCCTCCAGGGCCCAGTCCAAAAGACAGCGGCCAGCAACCTGCACCGCAGCCTTAGGCCGCCCCGCCCCCAGGCGGGAACCTGAACCAGCCGCAACAACAAGAAGGGCGAGCACCGAAGCAGCAGAAGAGCTGCCGGTGCCCGCCATATCAGAAAAATCTAGTTCGCTCACAGCTAGTGAGCTTACCTCAAAACTTAAACGCCTTCGAGAATCTTATCCAACTCAAGATCAGCAGCCTGCTCATCAATATCCTTAGCCAGGGCCACCTCAGAAGAAAGAATCTGACGGGCCTTAGCCAGCATCCGCTTCTCGCCAGCTGAAAGACCCCGATCATTCTCCCGGCGCCACAGGTCGCGCACAACCTCCGCAACCTTCAAAACATCGCCAGAAGCAAGCTTCTCAACATTAGCCTTATAGCGACGAGACCAGTTAGCAGCCTCCTCAGTATCAGTTGCCTGAAGCACGTCAATGACTTCCTGCAAGCCCCGCTCATCAACAACGTCACGGACGCCAACCATATCAACGTTTTCCGCAGGCACCTCAATCACAAGGTCGCCATTAGCAACCTTGAGCTTTAAGTACATCTTCTCTTCTCCACGAATAGTCCGCATCTTAATCTCTTCGATCGTTGCGGCCCCGTGGTGAGGGTAAACGACGGTCTCGCCAACCTCAAAAACCATATGGATAAACCCCTTTCAGACTCACTATTCTAGCACGCAGGCCAGCAAGGGCCCAGAGAGAGCAAAAGAGACCAGCTCACAACGTCATTTAGCCCTATCCTGCCGTCGATACAGACCAACCGTCACTAAACCAGCTAGAATGTGACCTAAAGAGGCACAATACCTTCCCGTGGCTATTGTGCGCCTAGCACACCAACACACATTCCCCAGACACACCGGGGACCCTAGACCCTACAAGGAGCCAGATCTGTGAAGACCACTGCTTCTCTAAACATCAAGCGCATGGGCGCAACCGCAGCCATCCTAGGCGCCCTCCTAGCCACCACCGGCTGCACCTTCACCAACCAGCCAGCAACCACCATCGTCTACTCCGCCTCAGACGGCCAAATGGCCAACCTCCTAGGAGAAAACGACCAGCAGGACTTCCAGCTACGCAACATCCTTGTCGTCGCAAGTGACGAATCCAGCCAGGGCCGGGTCCTAGGCACCATCCTCAACCAGACCGACCAGGACGCAACCGTCACCCTCACCTTCCCCCAGGAAACCCTCAACATCAAGGTAGCAGCAGGCCAAGAAGTCCGCCTTGAAGAAGAAGAGCTCCTGCTCAAGAAAGCCGGCGCCAACCCCGGCCTACTCCTGAAAGAAGTCAAGGTCTCAGCCAGCACCAGCAGCGCCACAGCCAGCATGGACGTCCCCGTCCTTGACGGCACCCTCGAAGAATACGCCCCCTACCTGCCCGAAGGAGCAAGCGCCAGCGCAAGCCCCAGCGCAGAAGCAAGCCACTAAAGGCAGCAGCCCCCACAGGCAAACACAGCAGAAGGCCGGCCCCTCAACAAAAGAAGGAGCCGGCCTTAGCGCATCCAGAGCCCACCAAAAACAGCAGGCCTAAGGTTCAAACTTATAGCCCAGACCCCGCACCGTCACCACATAGCGGGGTGAAGAAGCATCAGGCTCCACCTTAGAACGCAAACGCTTAATATGAACATCTAAAGTCTTCGTATCCCCCACATAATCAGCCCCCCAAACCCGATCAATAAGCTGAGAACGAGTCATCACCCGCCCAGCATTCCTCAAAAGAATCTCAAGCAGCTCAAACTCCTTCAAAGGCATAGCAACCGGCTCACCAGCAACCGTCACCACATGCCGCTCAACATCCAGGCGAACAGGCCCACTCTCCAAAGCAGCAGGACCACTCTCCTCCCCCTCACCCTGCCGGCGCAAAACAGCCCGAATACGGGCAATCAGCTCCCTCGAAGAATAAGGCTTAGTCACATAATCATCAGCCCCCAGCTCAAGACCAAGAACCTTATCAATCTCAGAATCCTTAGCAGTCAGCATAATAATAGGCACCGCGCTCGTCACCCGAATCTGCTTACACACCTCAGTACCCGACTGACCCGGCAGCATAATATCCAAAAGAACCAGATCCGCCCCCTGCCGCTCAAACTCAAGAACAGCATCAAGCCCATTATCAACCACCTGAACCTCAAAGCCCTCCCTACCCAAAAGGAAAGCCAAAGGCTCACTCAAAGACTCCTCATCCTCAACCACTAAAATCCTAGTCACAGCACTACCCCTTTCAGAACAGGCCCCCAGACCCCACCAGGGCCCAGAAACAAACCAACAAACTCAAAAAACAAACCAAAAAAATCAAGCACCAGGCAGTGACCCCTCATCCCCCAACAAATCCTGTTCAGTCTCCTCATCAACCAGCGGCAAAACCATCGTAAAAGTAGACCCAGCCCCCACCTGAGACCAGAGAGTCACCTCACCCCCGTGCAGGCCCACAATATGCTTAACAATGCTCAACCCCAGACCAGTACCCCCAGTCTGCCGAGACCGAGCCGGATCAACCCGATAAAAACGCTCAAAAATACGATCCTGCTCATCATCAGGAATACCAGGGCCCTGATCCTTAACAGAAATTCTAACAGTGTCGCCCTTCACATCCATGCCAATGCCAACCTTCGTCCTCTCCGGCGAGTAACGAACAGCATTCTCAATCAAATTCCGCACAGCAGTACCCAACAGCTCCGGATCCCCATGCACAGGCCGCCCCACCGAACCGCCCACCAGCAGCTCAATCTCCTTCCCCTCAGCCGTCAAACGATTCCGATCAACAGCCTCAGCAACCACCTGCTCCACCCTCACCAACTTAGAAGAA
This sequence comes from Rothia sp. (in: high G+C Gram-positive bacteria), assembly GCA_034090985.1. GTDB lineage: Bacteria > Actinomycetota > Actinomycetes > Actinomycetales > Micrococcaceae > Rothia. The sequence continues at coordinate 6,978 of JAXDRN010000069.1, forward strand.
ACCACCATGTCAGTAGACTGAAGCCGAGAAAGCTCAATCACATCCTGCACCAAAGCCCCAAGCCGCTTAGCCTCCTTCTTCAGCTTGCCCGAAAAATACAAGACAGACTCAGGATCATCAGCAGACGACTCAATCGCCTCAGCCATCAAACCAACAGCCCCCACAGGAGTCTTCAACTCATGAGACACATTAGCCACAAAATCAGTACGCACCGTCTGCGCCCGAGCAATCTCAGTCCGGTCATCAGCCAAAACCAAAATATACTCATCCCCCACAGGAGCCACCCGCACATTCAAAACCAGCCGCCCCTGATCATAAAAACCCCGGGTCAGCACCAGCTCCCTCTCCACAATGATTCCCTTAGACCGGACCGCCCCAATCATCTCAAGAATCTGATCAGAAACCACCGTATGCCCCCGCACCAAACCCAAGGCATAAGCCCCCGGCGAAGCCTGAACCACCCCATCAACAGCATCAACCACCACATAAGCCCGGCCAATCACAGCCAAAACCTCAGCAGCCCCATCCGACAAGGTAGGCTCCTCAACATCAGCCCACAAGGCCCGCTGCCGCTCACTTCTTTGCACAGCAAACATACTCACCACACCAATGATGAGACCCAAAAGCGCAGCAACTAAAGCAACAAAAGTCGGATTCACATCTACCAGCTTAAGCCCTCACCTACCCCAAAGAGACACCCCAAAGACCCAAAACCAGGGATTCAACTAACGTTCACCCCAGCATGTACTCCCGTTCATGTCAGCTTGACAGGCTAGAAAGGTCAGCAGAAGGCCCCCGGCCCCACCCCCACCGAAAGGACGCCCGTGCGTACCCTCTACCAGGCAGAACTCCAGCAGGTCAACCAAGAACTCCTCCAAATCGCCCAGCTCGTGCAGCAGGCCCTCAAAAAATCAGCCCAGGCCCTCCTCCAAGCCCAGATCGACCAGGCCGAAGAAGTCATAAGCCAAGACGCCCAGATCGACCTGCTCCAAGACGAACTCGACGAACGAGCCATCGACCTTCTAGCCCTCCAAGGCCCCGTCGCCTCAGACCTGCGCATGGTCGTTGGCTCCCTACGCATGAGCACCTCCCTGGAACGCATGGGTGACCTAGCCCGCCACCTAGCCCAGCTAGCCCGCATGCGCTACCCCCAGCAGGTCGTCCCCGCCCCCGTCCAAGCCCCCATCGAAGAAATGATCTGCATCAACACTGAAATCATGACCCAGCTCATCAGCCTACTCAGCAGCAGAGACCTGAAGCAGGCCCAGGCCATCATGGACCTTAACAGCCAGCTCAATGACCTGCACCGGCAGATCTTCCAGCTCATGACCTCAAGCAGCTGGCAGGAAGAAAGCCAAACCACCGTTGATATCACTCTTACCTCCCGCTACCTTGAACGTTTTGGGGACCACGCAGTCTCAGTAGCCCGGAAGGTCACCTACCTGGTCACTGGAGACTGGAAGGCCGAAAGAACCAGCTAAGGCTAGCTGGCAGGGGGTGGGGTTGGTAGAGCAGGTAAGGGGGTGGGGGGTGGGGGTGGACACCCACCCCCCCACCCCCCCCCCCAACCACCCAACCCCCCCCCCCCACCCCACCCAAAAAAACACACAA
>JAXDRN010000070.1:0-2007 GCA_034090985.1 Rothia sp. (in: high G+C Gram-positive bacteria)
CGGGAGGTAGACACCCCCACCTTGTCACGGAAAATATCCGCGTGCTTTTCCAAGAGTTTTGAAATCCAGGTGAGAGTCAGCATGGTCAGAATCAGACCCCCCAGAGCCACCACCGCAATGGCCGGGCTAATACGCCAGAGCTGCCAGGTGCCCAGCCCGGTCACCCCCACAGCAGAAAATGACAGAATCATGGGCTGCCACATCTGAGCCATGGAGCGAGCGTCCTTATTGAGAATCGCAATGAGGGCACCGGTATCGCGGTTGGGGCTGCGGGACATCAGGCTGGCAATGTAAAGCCGCCAGTCCCGCTCGATGCGGGCCACCACTCTAAAGGTGATGCCCCAGCCCACGAACTCGACGACCGATAGGTAAACCACTACGCCCGCTAACAGCCAGACCAGCCGCCAGGCAGCTGCCTGATCACCGGAGGTATGCAGGTCAATAATCGTGCCCACCAGAACCGGCAGAAAAACCAGGGCCAGGGAGGTCAGAATATCAAGGGGGAAGGGGAGGAAAAAAAGAGGGCGCCAGCGAAAGCCCGGCGGGGCTATGCGGAAGCGAACCTTATCATCTCTACTTTTTGTTTCGTGCTGCTCAGTCATCTTAAAACCCAGGCTACATTGACTGCCGCTCCCAGTACAGCTAGGCAGGTAGACTGGAAGAATCATGAAGATTCTGCCCTACCTTTCCCCTTCACTCGCTGACTCAACCAAGCCCTACTACCGGGGAGACTTTGCCTCTAACCCGCTCACCGGCGATGAAGCCTACGAAGCCTTCCTCTCTTGGATTGAGGCCCGCGACATGCAGCTCTACCCTGCCCAGGACGAAGCCGTCCTTGATTTGGCGGCAGGCAACAACGTCATTCTGGCAACCCCCACCGGGTCAGGTAAGTCTACCGTTGCGGTAGCTGCCCACTTTATGGGCCTGGCAACCGGCCAGCGCTCCTACTACACCGCCCCCATCAAGGCCCTGGTCTCTGAGAAGTTCTTTGATCTCTGTGAGATCTTTGGGGCAGAGAACGTAGGGATGGTAACCGGCGATTCCTCTATTAACGCCGACGCCCCTATTGTCTGCTGCACCGCCGAGATCCTTGCCAATATTGTGCTGCGGGAGGGTGAAGAGGCTGATCTGACCCAGGTGGTGATGGACGAGTTCCATTTCTACTCAGACCCCCAGCGCGGCTGGGCCTGGCAGGCCCCCCTGCTGGATCTGCCTCAGGCCCAGTTCCTGCTCATGAGCGCAACCCTGGGCGACACCAGCCGCTTTGAGCGGGAGCTGACCGAGCTCACCGGCCGCCAGACCTCCTTGGTTACCAGCGAAACCCGCCCTATTCCCCTCAACTACACCTACTCCCGTGAGCCCCTGGTAGAGAAGGTCGATGAGCTGGTGAATACCCACCAGGCTCCGGTCTACATTGTGCATTTCTCCCAGCTGCAGGCCATTGATACTGCCGCTTCACTCATGAGCCTGGCCATCGCCTCGAAGGAAGAGAAGGAGCGGATTAACGAGCTGACCGCTGGCTTCCGCTACTCGGCAGGCTTCGGTAAGCAGCTGCAAAAATACATTAAGAACGGCATCGGCATTCACCATGCTGGCATGCTGCCCAAGTACCGCCGCCTGGTGGAGCAGCTGGCCCAGGCCGGCCTGCTCAAGGTCATCTGCGGTACCGATACGCTGGGTGTGGGTATCAACGTGCCCATCCGCACGGTTCTGGTCACTGCCCTGTCAAAGTTTGACGGGCAGCGCACCCGTCGGCTCAAGTCCCGGGAGTTCCACCAGATTGCAGGACGCGCGGGCAGGGCTGGCTTTGATACGGCCGGTTACGTGGTGGTTCAGGCCCCCGAACACGAAATTGAGAACGACCGCCTTGAGGCCAAGGCCCGGGAGAAGTTCAACGGGGATGAGAAGAAGATGGCCCAGTCGCTGCGGGGTAAAAAGAAGAAGCCCCCGCAGGGCTTTGTGGCATGGAGCGACAAGACTTTCGAGCAGATTATTGCCGCAGAACCC
>JAXDRN010000071.1:0-3405 GCA_034090985.1 Rothia sp. (in: high G+C Gram-positive bacteria)
CCCCCCCTACCGGGGGCCGCCGGGGGGCTATCGCACACCTCTCCTCGCCCCCCCCCCGCCCCTCTGGGGGGGGGGGGGGGGGCCCGCCCCCCCTCCCCCCTTTTTTATTCCTCTGCTGGGGCAGAGGGCCTGGGATTGAGAAAGGGCTCAAAAGATATAGACTATAAAGTGGCCTTCATCTCATCAACAAAAGGAATGAAACCATGACCAAGCCCTTCCCCTCCGATCTGGAAATCGCCCAGGCAGCGACCCTGCAACCGATTAGCCAGATCGCTGCAGCAACAGGCATCGAAGAAGACCGCCTAGAACCCTACGGCAAATACGTGGCCAAGGTTCAGCTCACTGATGACACCAACGCTCAAAAGGCCCTAGCCCGCGGCTCAAAATACATCGTGGTAACCGCCGTAACCCCCACCCCCCTGGGCGAGGGCAAAACCGCAACCTCAGTCTCCCTAGCCCAGGGCATGGCAGCAACCGGCCGCAAAGCCATCCTCACCCTGCGCCAGCCCTCCATGGGCCCCACCTTCGGCATCAAGGGCGGGGCAGCAGGCGGTGGCTATTCCCAGATTGTTCCTATGGAGAAGCTCAACCTACACCTGACCGGCGACTTCCACGCCGTCACAGCAGCCCACAACCTGCTGGCAGCCATGATTGATAACCACCTGCACCACGGCAATGAACTGCGCATTGACACCCGGGCCATCACCTGGCGGCGGGTGATTGATATGAACGACCGGGCCCTGCGCAACATCGTGGTTGGCCTGGGCGAGCGCATGGACGGCGTCCCCCGCGAAACCGGCTTCGACATCACCTCAGCCAGTGAAATCATGGTCATCCTCTCCCTTTCCACCAGCTTCGCTGACCTGCAAGAGCGGCTGGCAAAGATCGTTATTGGCCTGAATATGGACGGTGATCCTGTTACCGCAGCTGATTTGAAGGCAGACGGGGCCATGGCCGTTATTCTGGCCGATGCCATCAACCCCAACCTTCTACAAACCCTAGAGAAAACCCCGGCCCTGATCCATGCCGGGCCCTTCGGCAATATCGCAACCGGAAACTCTTCAGTGGTGGCTGACTATGTTGGCCTTGAACACGCCGACTATGTGATTACTGAGGCCGGCTTTGGGGCTGATATGGGCGCTGAGCGTTTCTTTAACGTCAAGTGCCGGGTCTCTGGTCTTAAGCCGGATGCTGCTGTGCTGGTAGTGACCGTCCGCTCCCTCAAATCCCACTCCGGCCGCTACAAGATCGTACCGGGCAAGCCCCTGCCTGAGAGCCTGCTAGCTGAGAACACTGAGGACGTTGAGGCAGGTGCAGCTAACCTGCTCAAGCACATTGAGATTGTCCGCTCCTTCGGTGTGCAGCCGGTCGTTGCCATTAACGCCTTCCCCACCGACTTTGAGTCTGAGCACCAGATAATCCGCCAGATCGCTGAGCAGGCCGGTGCCCGGGTGGCTATTCACCGGGGTGTTGCTCAGGGCGGAAAGGGAGTGACCGAGCTGGCTGATGCTGTTGCAGCTGCCTGCGATGATGTCAGTGAACTGACCTACACCTACGAGGATGAGGACAGCTTGACCACCAAGCTTGAGAAGGTTGCCACCAAGGTCTACGGGGCGGACGGAATCGAGGTTGCTCCGGCTGCTGCCAAGCAGCTAGCCCGCTACGAGGAACTGGGCTACGGTAACCTGCCGGTCGTCATTGCCAAGACCCACCTGTCCATTTCAGCTGACCCCTCCCTGAAGGGCGCCCCGACCGGCTGGACCCTGCCCGTGCGCGAGGTACGCCTGGCAGCTGGTGCTGGCTACGTCTACGCGATTTGCGGCACCATGCGCACCATGCCGGGCCTGGCTAAGTCCCCGGCTGCCGAGCGCATTGGTTTCGATGAGAACGGAACCATGGTCGGCCTCTTCTAAAATGAGGCTTATTCATTAGGTAGGTACCAGCTACATCGGTTATACCCACGAACTAGGTGGGTATAACCGAGTTAGCTAGTACCTTCCTCTGTTAAAGAGATCTATTTACTCTTGTTCAGAACCTTCAGCCCCGAACTCATCGGGCTGGCACACCGTCCCGTCCTTGGGCACGGTGCCCTCCACTAGGTAGGCGGTTGCTAGCTCATCGACGCAGGTAGAGCGACCCGAGAAGGACGCCCCGTGCCCAGCTCCCTCAAGCGTTACGAAGGAAGCCTTACCCAGCTGACGGGCCAGCTCCTGGCCGTGCTGGTAGGGAGTAGCATGGTCCCCGGTAATACCAATGACCAGCAGGTCGGTTGACACCTTGGACGCATCAAACGAGGTCGTAATATCGGTGCCGGTCGCGGGCAAAACCGGGCAGTCAAACTCGGTAAATTCAGCCAGCACTTCATCGGTAATCTCAGGGCCACCGATAAACTCGGGTACGCCCACCTCCTTCATATGAGCCAGCAGAGCCTCCACATCGGGGGTCTTGGGCTTAGAAGGGCAGACCACCAGCTGACCCACTGTATCAATCTCAGCGCTATTAGAGGCAATCATCTCAGCAAGAGAATCAATAGACTCCTTGTCCCCAGCCTTAGCCTTACCCAGCAGGTCCAGGCCGTCCCCCTGCATCATATCCGGCCCGTAGAGCTGGCTGGTCAGGTAGTCCCGCAGCTCAGAACCGGTAATCTCAGTGCCGTCACTGGCCACCAGGGGCTTATCGGTCAGGGACTTTTGATAGTCCAGCATCTGGCGCTCGCTGGTGAAGGGGCAGGTTACCGCTTGCCCCTCCGAGGTGGTGAGCTCAGAGCAGCGGTCTGCCAGAGCACCCACAGCTTTAGATACGGCCACCTTCTGGTCGAAGTTGTGGGTGAGAGCACCCCACTGGGCGTTTTCAGCCGAGTCGAGCACCATGCGCCCTGCCTTCTCAGGGAAGAGAGTAGCGTAGGTTGCCCCCAGCATGGTGCCGTAGGAGTAGCCCAGGTAATCCAGGCGTTCGCCGCCTGCCAAGGAACGTAGAAGCTCCCTGTCGCGGGCTACCTGGGAGGTGCCCATGTAGTTGGCAACCTCTGAGCTAGCGGCACATTCGGCAAGCTGCACGGCAGCCACCTCAGACTCAGACTCGCAGGTAACGGGGGAGGAGGCCCCGATGCCGCGGGGGTCAAACCCCCAGAGCTGGTGACTTTCCAGCACGGGGGCAAAGGAGGGGTCGGTGGCCAGTGACATGGCGTGCTGAATTCCGCCGATTCCGGGCCCGCCGGGGTTGGTAAAGAGGGGCACCTGATCTTTGCCCCCGGTTGATACAGTGCGGCTGACGGCCAGCTCGACGGTGCGGTTGTCCTCCGGGTCGCCCCAGTTCAGCGGAGCGGTGACGGTTCCGCACTCGTAGTTGGCATAGTCAAAGCCGGTTTCCTTCAAGATTTCTTCGTTCTCGGGTGAGAAGCCGCTG
>JAXDRN010000072.1:0-11485 GCA_034090985.1 Rothia sp. (in: high G+C Gram-positive bacteria)
CTGCTTAATCTGCTGTGCACAAGCGTCAAAACTATCGCTCACGTACTTAAGGAAAATCAGGCCCAGCACAAAGTTCATGTAGTCCGCCGCGTTCATCGAACCACGCAACTTATCGGCGGCAGCCCACATCATATCGCGCAGCTCCTCAGGGGTAGAGGCAGAGGACTTAGCCTTCTTCACAGTAGCCATCACATTGCACCTTTCATCAAAAGCTTTTGATGCAAGACTACCAACCCTAAGTTTACCCGTGCATCAACATATGTTGATACGGAGTCGTATCACCAACTACAATGCCCTACGAAAACCTGATTGAGCCCTCAGCCAAGCCCCCCAGGGTATCTTTCTCAAGAGACTCCAGGGCCAGTAACTGCTCCCACAGAAATAGCTTCTGCTCTCGTACTTTCTTCAACTGCTGGTCCAAGCGATCTACTGGCTTATTAGACGCATCGCTCAACACAGCATTCAGCAGCTCGCCCGAAACACGAGCCCTCAGCCAGCTCACCTTTGACGCCCCATCTCGCGCCTGAGCATCAAGCGCAGCCTGCACTAAAGCAGCAAAAACCTCCAAGCGAAAATCAGGCTGAACCCTACCCGGCAAGTTCCGCCTCACAATAAAGACAGGAGACTTAGCCACCATCAGACCACCACGAACCGCAAAAACAGCCGGTGGTAGGCCCTCATACACCAAAAGATCACCATCCCGTGCAATCTCCAGATTCAGCACATCCATTGCGCTCAAAGCATCATACTCAGCAGGTAAAACGCCCACCTGGCGGTAATGCTCCATAGCCTCAGCATCAACAACCCGCACAGTACCCTCACCAGAAGAACCCCCAGCAAGCTCAGCCAGCTTCTGCGCAGTCACACCAGCAACGCGCTTCAACCTACCGTCCTCGCGAGCGCCTCCAAGGGTCCTCGTCGAGGAACCAGAAATAGACTCTACCCGCCAGTCCAATGAAAACGACGGGTACACAGCGCTGTTAACACGCTCAACACATCCCTCAATCCCCGATACCGCATCTGGAATACTAGATGCCCGTGAAGACAAGTCCACTACAGCGTCAAAGCCAAGCTCCCTAATGTCTTCCCACCGTGCACGCGAGCCGTTCACTAGGCGATGCTCGCCAGAGGCGCTACGGACCGCTGACTGCCGGCTCTCCACCACCAAAGACTCGATATCGTGCAGAGCCTCTTCCCGGGCTTCCCCCTGGAAGGCATCGAACTTTTCAGCAAGATTTATCAAACCGACGAGAGGCTTCTGCCCCGAATCGACTCTCCTACGATTCTCAAAAATACCCAGCATCAGCCGAGCATTAGACTCACTCACTAGCTGCCTCTGACCACAATTCACCAAAGCCAGCAAGTGCCCAGCCTCCAGCACAGCCTGACGAGGCACATTCTCGTTCGCCTTAAAGGCTGAGCCTAGGACCTCAGACCTCCCCAGCACAATAACGGGCACACCAAGAGGGGCATCCAACAGTAAATCCTCAATAGCAGACCACTGCTGCGCACCATCAACCGCAGATTTGGCCAGGGGTAACACCGCAATAATCAAAGCGGGCTCCCGCCCAATCCCACCATTCTCAGGTACCAGCAGAAGCTCCTCGTCCGCCAGAAAATTCAGCACCCTAGCAAAACCGCTACCCCCAGCTAGTCCTGCACTGGTGAGGTGCAGAGTCCGCCGAGAGTCCTGGGTCAACGCCATATTCTGTGCCACCTGCACAGTCAGGGCCGAGTCCACACCAGAAGCAAAATGCAGCCTCAGGTCACCCTCAAAACGCGCACTGATTTTCCGTAAGAATCTACCCAGCTCAACAGAAATCTGCTCCCCGAGTTTCTGGCGCACCATCACCAAGGAAGAAAAACGGTGCATGTCTCCCAGCACATCAGCAGAGAAGCGAGCCAGTGCGTAGGCAAGGCACATCAAGAGAGCTAAATCTTCAGGGGCAACCTTCAGCATGAAAGCCTGTAGATTTCCCACCGTTTGGGGCGAAGCCTCTGCATAGCGGCGGAGCAGGGCTACTGGGCGTTCCTCTGCGATAGGCTCAACCACACGGAAAGCCAACACCAAAGTCGCTAAGGACTGAATGAGATGCTGCAATTCAAGATTCTTCTCAAGAGCCGGTGCCACGCTACCCTCAACAGCAGCCTGTACCAACATCTCCTCAAAAGATCGCTTTGCCTGCTTACGCTTCGAAGCCCATACAACAAAATCAAAAGCATCATAGAGCGTCTCACGTGATGCAAGTCCCTGCTCTACAGGACGCGGAAAATCACCATGACGTGAGGCCCACGTAGAAATCACGGGCCGCTTCACACCAGCAACCCGAGCCGCCTGCGACGCATTCAGCCTCAACTCCGAAAAAAGAGAACGAAGCTGCCCCATATCATGCTGCTCAACAGCGCTAGAAGTCATAGGCCAATTTTACTAACGACTGCCGGGCAAAGCACCACCTAGCAGAGAAACCAACCGCCACCATCGCTCACCCACTCAGCAATAAGAAAACTGCCCGCCCCAGTAAGTACCGGGGCGGGCAGGGTGTCCTAGGCTAACTAGGAGTTAGAGCGGGACTCAAAGTTGAAGGAAGCCCCTGATGCCTGCTTGGGCTCAGGCCAGCGCTGGGTGATGGCCTTAGCGCGGGTGTAGAAGCGAACACCTTCCTCGCCGTAGATGTGGTGCTCACCGAAGAGGGAGTCGTTCCAGCCACCGAAGGAGTGGTTAGCCAGAGGCACCGGCAGGGGTACGTTCACGCCAACCATGCCGACCTTGATATCGCGGGTGAAACGACGTGCAGCAGCCCCGGATGAGGTGAAGATGCAGGTGCCGTTACCGAAGGGGTTGGAGTTAATCAGCTGGATACCTTCTTCCAGGGACTCAACACGAACCACAACGAGTACGGGGCCAAAAATTTCCTCACCGTAGGCGGCCATTTCGGTCTTGACCTGGTCCAGGATGGTGGGGCCAACGAAGTTACCGCCCTCGTAGCCTTCAACAACAAGGTTGCGCCCGTCAACCACAACAGCTGCACCGGCCTGCTCCGCTTCGGTAATAATACGCTGAACGCGGTCCCGTGAGGCGGGGGTAATCAGCGGGCCCATGTCGGCGTCCTGATCCATGCCGTTAGACACCTTAATCTTCTGGGCGCGTTCTGCCACCTTGGCGATGGAGATCTCTGCAGCATCCCCTACAGCAACTGCCACTGAGATTGCCATGCAGCGCTGGCCGGCGGCACCGAAGGCGGCGGCGCTGAGGTGGTCAGCAACAACATCCATGTCGGCATCGGGCATAATCAGGGCGTGGTTCTTGGCGCCGCCCAGGGCCTGGACCCGCTTACCGTGGGCGGTTCCGGTCTCGTAGACGTACTTAGCGATGGGGGTTGAACCAACGAAGGAGATACCGTCAACATCGGGGTGGGTGAGCAGGCCGTCGACCATCTCCTTGCCACCGTGCAGGACGTTGAAGACACCGTCAGGCAGGCCTGCTTCCTTCCAGAGCTTGGCAATGAAGTTAGCTGCAGAGGGGTCACGCTCTGAAGGCTTGAGGATGAAGGCGTTACCTGATGCAATAGCCAGAGGGGCCATCCAGAGCTGAATCATGACGGGGAAGTTGAAGGGGGTAATACCTGCAACAACACCCAGGGGCTGCCGCATGGAGTAGGCGTCAATACCGGTAGCTGCCTGGGGGGTGTAGGCACCAGAGATGATATTGGTAATACCGCAGGCGTATTCTACGATCTCCTGGCCGCGGGCAATTTCTCCCTTGGCGTCAGAGAAGACCTTGCCGTGCTCCCGAACAACGATTTCTGCCAGTTCGTCAGTCCGCTCAACCAGCAGTTCACGGAAGCGGAAGAGAACGGCGGTGCGCTTGGCCAGGGAGACCTCAGACCAGCTCTGAGCAGCGGACTTAGCAGCTGTAACAGCAGCTACTAGCTCCTCCTGACCACCTAGGTGTAGGGAGCCGATGGTTTCGCCGGTAGCGGGGTTGAAAATGTCCTGGCGTTCGTTGCCTGCGCTGGCTACTTCTGCGCCGTTAATGAAGTGCTGTACTTCGTAGGTCACTGGGTTCTCCTTGGTAGAGGTTTGATAGCTAAAAGGTTAAGGAGGCGAGGTAGGGCGCAAGGGAGGTTCCCCACCCCGCCGGGTCTTTAGAGGAGGGTGCGCTGCTTGGTCTTGTTGCTGACGTAGCTCTGGTAGGCCTTCTGGGTTGATTCCAGCTCGCTCTGGGCGGTGACCGGAACATCCCACCAGGATTCAGAGGAAGGGGCATCAATCAGGGGATCTGATTCAACATGGATGACGATCGGTCCTGACCCTTCAGGAGCGGCCTTAGCTTCCTTGATGGCGGCCATCAGGTCTTCACGGACCTTCTCCCCCGGCTCAACGCGGATTACGCGAGCGCCCAAAGATTCGGCGTTGGTCGCTAGATCAATCGGGAGCTTGTCGCCGTGATCGAAGGTGTGGTTTTCGGAATCGTGCATCCGGTACTTGGTGCCGAAACGCTGGGAGCCTAGGGATTCTGAGAGAGCACCGATAGAGGCGTAGCCGTGGTTCTGGATCAAGACGGTAATGAGTTTAATTCCTTCAGCAACTGCGGTCACCAGTTCGGTGTGCATCATCAGGTAGGAGCCGTCCCCCACCATGACAACCACATCGCGCCCGTCCTGGGCGTCCAGGGAGGCTCGTTTGACACCCAGACCGCCGGGGATTTCGTAACCCATGCAGGAGTAGGCATATTCGACGTGGTAGCCGAAGGCGTCCTTGACCCGCCACATCTTGTGCAGGTCACCGGGCAGGGAGCCGGCAGCGCACACAACGACGTCCCGCTCGTCCATGGCTTCATTGACGGCACCGATGATTTCGTTCTGGCTCATCAGGGGGCGGAAGCGCTGGGCGAAGGCATTATCCACAATGCCGTCCCACCGCTGCTTCTCGTCGGCAACCTGCTGACGGACAGCGTCCGAAACACTAAAGCCACTCATCGCCTCATTGAGCTTGACCAGGGCCTTGCGGGCGTCAGCAACCATAGATACGGTTGCACCCTGCTTGTAGGCATCGAAGGCAGCCACGTTGATGTTGACGAATTTAACGTCGGGGTTCTGGAAGGCGGTGCGGGAGGCCGTGGTGAAGTCCTCGTAGCGGGTGCCGATACCGATAATCAGGTCTGCCTCACGGACCAGGGCGTTTGAGGCAGTAGAACCGGTGGAGCCAACAGCGCCCAGGCAGAGGGGGTGGTCCCAGTCCATGACGCCTACGGCAGCCTGGGTGTAAGCCACGGGAATGCCGGTTGCCTCAGCGAACTTCTTGAGCTCATCTGTTGCAAAGGCATAGTGGACACCGCCACCGGCAATAATGACCGGCTTCTGGGCAGCCCGAATAGCCTCAACAGCAGCCCGGATATCAACCTCTTCGGGTTCCGGACGGCGGATCCGCCAGTCGCGGGGGGCCAAGAACTCTTCTGGCACATCCAGCACCTCAGCCTGAACGTCCTGGGGCAGGGCGATAGTGACAGCACCGGTATCAACCGGGTCGGTCAGCACCCGCATACCGTTCAGGAGAGCTGAGAAGACCTGCTCAGGGCGCTGAACCCGGTCGAAGTAGCGGGAGACGGGGCGGAAGATGTCGTTGACTGTAATATCGCCTGCATCAAAGCGTTCCAGCTGCTGAAGCACCGGATCGGGGGTGCGGGTTGCAAACTGATCTGAAGGGAAGAGCAGGGCCGGAAGGCGGTTAGTGGTTGCCAGGGCGGCGCCGGTAACCATGTTGGAGGAGCCGGGGCCGATAGAGGTGGTTACAGCGAAGGTCTGACGGCGACGGGTGTGGCGGGCGTAGCCAACAGCCTGGTGAACCTGGGCCTGCTCATTGCGACCCTGGTAGTAGGGCATAAGCCCCGGGGCGGTTTCCTGGTACTGGCGCAGGGCCTGACCCATACCGGCAACGTTGCCGTGGCCAAAGATACCGAACATGCCCGGAATGGTACGGGCCCGGAAGGTTTCATTACCAATGGTATCGACGGTGTACTGATTGCCAAGGAAGGTAACAATTGCCTGGGCGACTGACATTCTCTGATGTGCCATGAGGGATTCTTTCTAACCGGAGTGATACTTCTTCTAAGCGGTGTGGTGGAGCAGGGAGGCTGCGGTCGCAACGGCCCCGGCGACGTCGCCGTCCTCGGGGTAGAGTAGGGTCCGCCCTACGGTCAGTCCCTGCACGCCGGGCAGTTTCAAGGCAGCTTCCCAGCTTGCAAAGACCTCGTCAGGGGATGATGAGGGGTCACCGCCTAGCAGGACGGTGGGCAGGGTGGTAGAAGCCATCACTCGTTCCATCTCGTCAACCACCGGAAGTTTCATCCAGGTGTAGGCACTGTTGGTGCCTAGGGCGCTGGCAATGCCCACTGACTTAATGACGGCATCGGGAGTGAGGTCATTGCGGATTGCCCCATCAATGGTTTCAGAGATGAAGGGTTCCACCATGGCGTAGAGCCCTTGATCGGCCAGGGCCTTGACGGCCCGGGCCGTGGCTTCGAGAGTTGCAACCGTGTTGGTGTCTCCGTAGTGGATTCTGGTCAGCATTTTGCCGCCATCAGCACCAATGGATTTGAGGTAGTCAGCGGTGTGGCCGGTAAAGCGGTCGTCCATTTCGTTAACCAGCCCTGAGAGGCCGCCTCGGTTCATTGATCCAAAGATGAGTTTTCCTTCAAGGGCGCCAAGTAGGAGGAGGTCATCAAGAATGTCGGGAGAGGCAAGAATACCGTCAACAGCCGGGTTAGCTAGAGCGATTTGAAGGCGGTCTAGTAGGTCCCGACGGTCAGCCATGGCCATGGGATTTGCCCCAACCCGGTTAGCTCCACGAGCCGGGTGGTCTGCCGCCACAATGAAGTTTTGGCGCCCATAAGTCGGCCCCTGGTGGCGGCTGCGGGCAGCAGCTGCCCGGGCTACTGCCTGGGGGTCTTCCAGGCGGATTTTGGTCAGATGCTCGTAGCGGCGGGGGTCCCGCTCAGCAGTCAGGTCAATCGTCATGGTCCTTCCCTTCCTTTCTAGAATCCGCGGTTACGTTCGTTCAGGAAGTCCATGACGTCCTGCTCCTGGGGCATTGCTTCTGAGCAGGCAATCTGGGAGGCCACGATAGCGCCAGCAGCGTTCGCAAAGGTTAGGGCATTTTCGAGGGACCAGCCTGAGAGGATTCCGTGGGTGAAGGCTCCCCCGAAGGAGTCTCCTGCACCGAGCCCATTTGCAGTTTCTACAGGGGTAGGGGCTGAGACAACACGTTCGGTAGCAGTTTTGGCCATGACGCCCTCAGCGCCCATCTTGACCACAGCGATTTTGACACCTGCCGCCAGCAGACGGTCAGCCTGTTCATCTGGGCTTCCGTCACCGACAGCGATAGCGCATTCTTCCCGGTTGCCGATGGCAATGGTGGCGTACTTGAGCAGTTCTTGGGCTGCTGCGGTGGCCTCTTCGGGCTTCTCCCAGAACATGGGGCGGTAGTCCAGGTCGAGAATCGTGTGCTGGTCCTCAGTCAGATTGTCGCGGCCGCGGGCCTCATGGGCTGCCAGCTGGGCGGAGCGGGCCGGCTCCTGGCACATGCCGGTTAGGGTTGTCCAGAAGATAGTAGCCTTTTTGACGGCTTCCATGTCAATGTCATCGGCGGTAATCTGCAGGTCTGGTGCGGTGGGGAAACGCCCGTAGAAGTAGAGGGGGAAGTCTTCTGGGGGTTTGATGGCGCAGAAGGTCACACAGGTCTGGTGGTTAGGGTCGACGGTGACGTTTGCGTCGTCTGCCCCGTAGCGGTTGAGTTCCCGGCGCAGGTAGCTGCCGAAGGGGTCATCACCGACGCGGGTGATAACGGAAGTTTTGTGCCCGTACTTAGCTGCAGCAACGGCCACGTTGGCGGGTGAACCGCCCAGGTATTTTCCGAAGCTGGTTACATCTTCTAGGCCAACGCCGATGTCGTTGGGGTAAACATCAACACTGATGCGGCCCATAGTCAGCAGTTCGTAGTTTGTCATCTACTGCCCGTCCTTGGTGTGAAACGTGGGATTGGAAGTTCTCATCCTCTAGGGTGCTACACAACACACCCACATGTCAAGGTTTGTACTTACATATTGACAAAATAAGTTGTTTGTGACTTAAATTAAGAACCTCAGAATGACACAGATCTCCCCAGCCCCGAAGGAGACGAGCTTCCACCCGCCTATCAAGAAAGCACCCCCATGACTGACAAAAAAACCCTCGGAATCGGCCTCATCAGCGTCGGCTGGATGGGCAAAGTCCACACCAAGGCCTACCGTGAACTCCCCAGCGTCTACCCTGAACTTGGCGTCACACCCCGCCTGGTTCAGGCAGCAGACACCAGCGAAGAACGAGTCCGCTACGCCCAAGAAGTCCTCGGCTACGAAAGTGGAACTACCGACTACCAGGAAGTCCTCGCCAACCCAGACGTAGACGTCGTCTCTATCTGCGCCCCCAACTTCCTCCACCGCGAAATGGGTATAGCAGCAGCCAAGGCAGGAAAACCCTTCTGGATTGAAAAGCCCGCAGGACGATCCGGTGACGAAACTGCCGATATCGCTCGCGCCGCAGCCGAAGCAGGCGTCCTCACCACCGTTGGCTTTAACTACCGGAACGCCCCCGCCCTGGAACACGCCAAAAAAATCATCGCTGAGGGAAAGCTCGGGCGCATCACCCACGTCCGCGGAATTTTCTTCGCAGACTACTCAGCCAACCCCAAGGGCGCCCTCTCCTGGCGATTTATCCGCGACAAGGCCGGCAGCGGTGTCCTTGGTGACCTCATGGGCCACCTCGTAGATCTCATGCACTACATCGTTGCCCCCATCGAAGAAGTCACCGCCCTCACCAGCACCTTCTACGCCGAACGCCCCGTCCTTCCTATGGGTCAGGCTACCCACTTTGCTGTTATCGAAGACGGGGAGATGGGCCCTGTAGAAAATGAAGACTACGCCGCCATGCTCGTCCGCTTCACCCCCGACGAAAGTGGCCTCCCCACCGTTGGAACTCTTGAAGCCTCCCGCGCCTCATCCGGCCCCCGCGCCCGCTACGCCCTCGAAATCTACGGCACCGAAGGCTCCCTCATGTGGGACTTTGAGCGCATGAACGAACTTCAGATCGCTCTCAACTCAGCAGAGTACACCGGTTACACCCGCGTCATGGCTGACCCTAGCATGGGCGACTTCTCCCACTTCCAGCCCGGAGCAGGGACCGCCATGGGCTACGACGACCTCAAAATCATCGAAGCTCAAAAGTTTGTTCGCGCCCTCCTTGGCGAAGAGAGCAACCACGCCACCATTGAGGACGCAGTCGCCTCAGCCCGCGTCCTAGATGCAGCTGAACGGTCCGCTACATCTGGCCGCTGGGAAACCGTGAACTCCTAGGTTAACGAGAGAAAAGCGAGCCGGTTGGCTCGCTTCTCTCAAACACACACATTCTATGCGGCCCTCACGGGCGGCTACCTTTTTCAAGTGTGAAACACACTTGTCTCTGAAGGGATTCTCACCATTCTTAAGCTTTCCGGTTCTCTCTCCTTGAGCTCTTGATACCAGTATGGCAACCTAGCCTATGCCCTAGGCCAGCGGAAGCTGTGCATTAGCTATGCCTCCTGCGCAGAATCAGGACGCCAGCGGCCAGGGCTGTGAGGCGCTATCGAGTCGTGAAAGCGTCCTTATGTTCCCTCTGGGCCGGGCGCCGCCCAATTCTTGCCCCCTATTAACTGAGAAAAGCGAGCCGGTGGCTCGCGTTTCTCAATCACATACATTGTTGGTTGCCCTCTCGGGCAGATTGATCAGTTCCGGGTAGCTATCCCGCTAGCTGATATATCCAGTATGGTTTGCCCACCCTTGTAGCTACCTATCCTTTCCTATATATCAGCTTTGTGTTGGGGGCGGTACCCTGGTGCTATGACTACACGCGTACTTGACCTCAATTCAGACTCTGGTGAGTCTTTCGGCTCTTGGACTATGGGAGACGATGCTGCGATGATGCAGATTGTGTCTTCCGCTAATATTGCCTGCGGCTTCCATGCTGGCGACCCGTCGGTGGCGCGGGCAACGGTGCGGGCGGCCCGCGAGAACGGGGTTACTCTCGGGGCCCATGTGTCCTACCCTGATTTGGGTGGGTTTGGCCGTCGTTTTATGGATATGACGGCTACCGAGTTAACTGATTCGGTGATTTACCAGGCTGGTGCCCTGCAGGCTATTGCCCGTGTTGAGGGTACTGAGGTGCGTTACTGTAAGCCCCACGGTGGGCTCTATAACGCAATCGTCCACCATACCGTGCAGGCTCAGGCGGTTGCCCAGGCCCTGCATGAGCTGGGTGACCTGCCGATTCTTTGCTTACCCGGTTCACAGGTGGCCCGGGCTGCCGATGCCCTGGGCGTCCCTGTTTTCTATGAGGCTTTTGCTGACCGCGGCTATACCCCCGAGGGTACTCTGGTGTCCCGTCGTGAGCCCGGGGCGGTCATTCATGATCCGCAGGCTGTGGCTGAGCGCGTTGTCCGTATGGCGGTTGACGGGGAGGTTGTTGCCGTTGACGGGTCTGTGATTCCCCTGCAGGCTGCCAGCGTCTGTGTGCACGGGGATACCCCCGGCGCTGTGGCTATTGCGGCTCAGGTGCGTTCTGCTCTTGAGGACGCCGGGGTTCAGGTGGCGGCCTTCGCCTAGGACCTTGCGCGAGTGTGCCACTTATTCCCGAGATGTGGGGGTCTTACTGCCCCGCTCGGGAGTAAGTGGCACGTTCGGCGGGGAGGACTTGCGTGCGCCCCACCACATCTGCCAAAATTGTTGAACAATCTCAGGAAGAGGGACATGAATCAGGCCCCACCGCCGGGCCAGCCACTACTCCGTCCCCCAAGAAGCTAGCAGAGAGGGGCGCCATGGCCACCGCGCAAACACCCGGCAGGTCCACCACCAGCGGGCGCACAGCCGATATCTACACGGTCAAACCTTTCGGAGCCCTGGCCGCCCTGGTCGACTGCCACACCCTTGAAAACGCCCTGCACCTGCACGGTCACCTGCAGCAGCACCCGGCCCAGGGCCAGGTTGAACTGGTTCCTGCAGCTCAGACCGTCCTGGTGCGTTTTGAAACCCCTGCCCACACGGCGTCCTTTCTGAGCGACCCCCGCCTGCCGCAAGCCTCCGGCGATGTGCGTACCCACGGGCACACCGTGACCATCCCGGTGATCTACGATGGCCAGGACCTCACCGATGTAGCCAACCACCTGGGCATCAGCGAGCAGGCGGTCATCTACGCCCATACCACCGGCCACTGGTCGGTAGCCTTTGCGGGCTTTGCCCCCGGCTTCTTCTACCTGCACCGGCACGATAATGTGCTGAATGTTCCGCGACGAGCCACCCCGCGCACCTCGGTGCCTGCCGGGTCGGTGGGTCTGGCCGGTGATTTCTCAGGTATCTACCCCCGCACCTCCCCTGGCGGTTGGCAGCTAATCGGTCACACCAACGCCCCCCTCTGGGACC
>JAXDRN010000073.1:0-25887 GCA_034090985.1 Rothia sp. (in: high G+C Gram-positive bacteria)
TTGAAGTCGTATCCCGCGAACATATCGTGTGGGTAGGGGAAGCCAAGTACGTGCGGGCCCGCACTGTCGATGGCGACCTAGGTATTCTGCCTGGTCACGTTCCCACCATGGCCCTTCTGGCTGACGACGGTGAGCTTCTAATTGAGGCCACCAACGGCGAGAAGAAGACCACCCGCCTGAATGAAGGTTTCTTGACCGTCTCAAACGATCGAGTCACCATCGCAGCTAAGCACGCGCAGATCTAAACTGCTCCTGCAGGCTAGAGGCCGCCCACTCCGGAAGGGGAGGGCGGCCTCCTGGTTTTTATGGGTTCGGTTGATGTGAACTCGGTTGATATTGGCTTGGTTTATAGGGGATTGGTTTCTTGGAGCTGGGTCTGATGGGGATCAGTGTATCAGGGGCGGGCTTACCTGCTAGTAGGGGAGGGGCCTAGAGCTTAGAAGAGGCGGGATTCGGAGTCATCGACCCCCCCGCATGGACTCATAGCCGAGGGTCAGGCAGCGAATTCCTCGGTCTTCGGCAAGAGTTCTGGCCTGGGGCTTAATCTTCTGGGCGGCAAAGACTCCCTGGACTGGTGCCAGTAGGGGATCTCTGTTGAGAAGTTCTAGGTAGCGGCTTAGCTGCTCAACCCCATCAATGTCACCTATCCGTTTTAGTTCAATGGCAACAGAGATACCAGAGGCGTCCTTGGCCAGGATGTCAACCGGTCCTATAGCTGTTGGGTACTCCCGGCGGACCAGGCGGTAGCCAGGGCCTAGCAGGTCAATCTGCTCAGAGAGGAGCCGTTGTAGGTCAGCCTCAACCCCGTCCTTAATGAGGCCTGGGTCCAGGCCCAGGTCTTTTGAGATATCAGAGTCAATTGAGTAGATAAAAATTTCTAGCCGGTCATCAGCCTTAGCGGCCTGAACTGTCCAGAGTTCAAGAAGGTCTGGGTCTAGCTGGACCGACCGACCGGCGTGATCGTCTTTATTACCTGCCTTCAACCCCTTGATTCCTTGAAATTTTTCCTTGATTTTTGGGTTAAGGCGGGCGCGCTCCCTCCCTCCCAGCGTGGGCGCGAAACCTGGTAGAGGTTTGGGTTTGAGCGTGGCGAGGTGAGGTGTTCACTGAGCTAGAGGGCTTGGGTGGCAAGAAAAGGGGTAGAGGGAGGGAGGGAAAAGAGCTGGAACTTGCTCAAGGAAGCAAGGGCAGGTGCTGGGAGTAGAAGAGGATAGTACAGAGCGCACCATTAGTTTCTTTAATGGTGCGCTCTGTACTAAGGAAAATTGTATTCAGATGTCTTTTCTAACTTACTATTTAGCCTGATAGCTAGTAATGGGCCAAGTAAAGTAACAAAGAAAGATAATAGAAGCAATACAATTTTTCTATATGGCGTAATGTATTTAGACTTGCCTAGCTTATATGCTGCAATACTAAATAAAATTATATGCAGAATACCTATAATAGTTATAAGTAGCTCTAGTAAATTTGGTGTTAGCGGGTTCAATTATCTCCAGCCCCCCCGGATAACGCCACCTGCTGAATTAGCAACAAGGTACTGAATAGCTTCACGCTTACTCAGTCCACCATAGCCAGGAATACCGTAGCCAGAAGAAACCTTGCACTCAAATACAACAGTTCCATTTGAGATATAAGCAGATGTCTTCTCGCTGCTAATGGTCTGCATCGGGTTGTAAGAACGCGTGACATAGCAACTGTGGCTATTAATCTGAGTGATGCGACCGTTCGATACTACGTAGTTTCCTGCTATCTTGGTTTCTGAAATCTTGACTCCAGCAAAGGTGAATGACTGAGCAGCCCAAACGTTTCTTGTTGCCGTAGCGCTAGGAGACATCCAGCGTCCCCCACGATGGTTCAGAATTTCCTCTTTACTTTCGTTCTTCTGAATAACTACGTTTCCAGTAGTCTGTTGTGGAACCTCTCTAGTTCCTGAAAGGTATCCACCAAGCTCTTGCTTTTGAGCTGCTGATAGAGAGTCGAGCTTATTCAAATCAGCTACTGCTCCAGAATCTCCAGAATTCGCTTTTTCCTTCACTGAAGCATAGAACTGGTTATAAGCAGTTTCTTCTACAGAAACTGACTGACTAGACGTCACATTTAGCTCTGCAGATGATGCGTTTGGAAGCGCTCCCCCTACAAGTCCAAGTGCGAGCAGTGAAGTGACTGATGCTGAGACAAACTTCTTGGTATCCAATGTGGGCCTCATAACTTTGTAGTGAACTTGTCGAGCTAGCTAACTCTTGACATGAGAGTATCAGCACTCACATGCATGCGTCAAATCACTGCTATCTGAAAATTCTCGACATCTTGAGATCATCTACATGCCCGTACTCGTTCAAGGCTTGAATCAGGACAACTATGGTTTACGTCCCCAACCCTTGCTAGACTAGAGGCAATATCCAAAGAAACCAGCAAACGAAGCGGGGCCACCAGCCAGTAGCGCCAACTACCAATCAGTGACCCCTTGCTAACAGGCGACTACCACAGCAAATAATCCTTGAGTGAGTCCGGGCGACCTTCCGCGAGAGGGGACGCAAGTCAGCATACCAACCCCACTTGGTAAGTGGCCGTGCCCAGAACACCTACACTGCTAAGCAGTTCACCGGTGTTGAAGGTTCAACTGTTCCCATCAAGGAAACCATCGAATCCTTCCAGATGATCTGCCGCGGCGATGTTGACCACATCCCTGAGCAGGCCTTCTACAATATCGGTGGTATGGATGACGTCATGCGCCGTTACGAGGAAATCAAGGCCCAGTCTGGAGCCAAGTAACTATGGCACTGAAAGTTGAAGTCGTATCCCGCGAACATATCGTGTGGGTAGGGGAAGCCAAGTACGTGCGGGCCCGCACTGTCGATGGCGACCTAGGTATTCTGCCTGGTCACGTTCCCACCATGGCCCTTCTGGCTGACGACGGTGAGCTTCTGATTGAGGCCACTAACGGCGAGAAGAAGACCACCCGCCTGAATGAAGGTTTCTTGACCGTCTCTAACGATCGAGTCACCATCGCAGCTAAGCACGCGCAGATCTAAGCTGCCGGTGCAGAAAGAGGCCGCCCACCCCGTTATGGGGAGGGCGGCCTCTGGTTTTATTTGGGGTTCGGTTTATATAGCTGGGCCTGATGGGGATCAGTCTATCAGGGGCGGGCTTACTTGCTGGTGGGGGCGGGGGAGGGGCCTAGGGCCTAGAAGAGGCGGGATTCGGAGTCATCAACCCCCCGCATAGCCTCATAGTCGAGGGTCAGGCAGCGAATTCCTCGGTCTTCGGCAAGAGTTCTGGCCTGGGGCTTGATTTTTTGAGCGGCAAAAACTCCCTGAACCGGGGCCAGCAGGGGGTCTCGGTTCAGAAGTTCTAGGTAGCGGCTCAGTTGCTCAACCCCATCAATATCGCCTACCCGCTTTAGCTCAACGGCAACAGAAATACCAGAGGCATCCTTGGCTAAAATATCTACCGGGCCAATGGCAGTTGGGTACTCCCGGCGGATTAGCCGGTAGCCAGGGCCTAACAGGTCAATCTGCTCAGAGAGGAGCCGCTGTAGGTCAGCCTCAACTCCGTCCTTAATGAGGCCAGGGTCCAGGCCAAGGTCCTTAGAAAGATCAGAGTCTATAGAGTAAATAAAAATCTCTAGCCGGTCATCAGACTTAGCGGCCTGAACTGTCCAGAGCTCTAGAAGGTCTGGGTCAAGCTGGTCAGCCTGACTGCCAGCCTCTAGCTCCTGGCGGCTTGAAATGTGTAAGCGGCAGGGTGGGCTCATCCAGTTCAGGGGCTTGTAGGAGCCCCCATCAGAGTGAATCAGCACAGAGCCGTCATTTTTTATCATCAGCAGGCGCAGGGCCCTAGGAAGGTGGGCCTTGAGGCGGCCTGCATAGTCAACAGAACAGTCAGCAATCACTAAACGCACCCTCTAAGCCTAACAGCCCTTCCCTCAGGCTTGAGCCTCTGGCAAGCCAGGCCTAGGGGGCAAGTGGGGTAGAGGGGCCTGAAGCTAGGGGGAAAGGCATGAGAGAATAGGGCTTATGGCCAAAAAGACCCGTCGCAGTAACTCAGGACCAGCTCCCAGCAAGTGGCAGAGGGTCCAAGCCCCCAGAGGGGATATTTCCCGCCTGCTTGACCCCAAGGCTCAGGTGGTTGAGGCAGCTGATGGGAGCTGGTTTGTTCAGCATATTGCTGCCGTCAATGCCCTAAAAACCTACACCTGCCCCGAATGTCACCGGCCCATTCGCCCCGGTCTAGCTCACCTGGTGATCTGGCGGGAAGATCACCTCTTTGGCCAGCAGAGGGCCATTGAGGAGCGACGCCACTGGCACAGTAACTGCTGGAAGGGCAGGCGCTTTCGCTAAAGGTGCCAGTAGTCAGCAGGTCAGTGGGCAGGGGCAGGCTGAAGCTAGCTAGCTTCTACCTACCTGCCCTCTAGCGGGCCTCTACCTACTAAACCAGCTAGCGGCGGTCCTGGTGGGGAACAAAGACCTCGTTGACCAAAATCAGCAGGGAAGCTGCCACAGGGATAGCAATAATAGCCCCCAGCACTCCCCAGAGGGCGCTACCGGCAACCACAGCGATAATAGCTAGAGCCCCCGGTACAGCCACAGCCCGGCTCATAATGCGGGGGGAAATAAAGTAGGCCTCAACTTGCAGGTAAATCAGGTAGGGGATCAAGAAGAAAAGGGCCGTCTGCCAGCTATCGGTCAGGGCCACCAGAGAGACCAGCAGGGCAGCTGAAACCCCGCCAACTAGGGGAATAAAGGCCAGAATCAGCACAAAGAGCATCAGCAACTGGGCGAAGGGAACCTGAACAAGGAGCATGACCAGGGCGGCGAAGCTGGCGTTGAAGAGGGCAACGAGGCCCTGGCCAAGAACATACTGGCCAACTGAACTGGTGATTTTTTCAGTCAGGTAACCCACCCGTTCCCGGCGGGAGGCAGGTGCCAGGCGGATAAACCAGATCTTGATGGTAGGCAGGGCAGCTAGAAGGTAGACGGCCAGAAAGAGAACAATAACAATGCCACTTGCTGCCTGAGCTAGGGTAGAGCCGGCATTGACCAGGGAGTTCATAAAATTACTAATAATTGAACTATCTGAGGTCAGAGAAGAGAAAAAGTGCTCAACTTCAGTATCAATGCTGTCCCGAATCTGAAAGCGCTGATCGAGGGCAGTGAAAAAATCTGAATCTAAGAAGCGTTCAAATTCCTGGGGGAAGCCAGTAATAAAAGACATGGCCTGGCGGGCCAGCAGGGGAATAACCCAGAAAATAACAGTCGTAGCTAAAGCGGCAAAGAGCAGGAAAATCAGGGCCACCCCAGCTGAGCGGGGAAGGCCCTTCTCTTCTAGCTTACGGACTGCTGGATCAAGGCCAAGACCGATAAAGAGGGCCCCGGTCAGCCAGCCTGCAAGGGCCCCAACGTTCAGGACGCAGTAGACCAGAACCAGGGCCAGGCAGACCCCAATAGAGAACATAAAACCCGTATAGATTGGGCTAGTGATGCTCCGGGATTCAGCCTGCTCAGAACTTTCAGCAGTAAGTTGGGCACCAGGGGCTAGGGGCTGCTGATCGACAAAGGGGTCAGAGGGCAGCTCAAAGCGGTGGCGGGGCAGGGCCCCGGGAATAGCTGCTAGGGGAAAGGGTAGAGACCTATCAGCCTGAACAGATCTGAGGAAACCAGTCTCTAGTTCAGCCTCCTTCTGGACCGCAGTTTCATTCTGGACTTCAGTCTCTTCCTGGTTTCCTTGCTCCTTGGAGGTTACCTTTTGAGAGGAGCTGGAGCGGAAGAAAGGCCAGCTAGGGAAAAAGGAAGGCATGGGGCCACCTTAGGCTAGGTGCGTGCAGGTCAATCCCTACCAGCTTATCTTGACCAGGGAAGAAGACTGAAAAGTTTTCTCTAAGAAGGAAGAAAGAGCCAGCAGGTAGGCAGCAGACCATAGACTAGTGGGTAGAGAACCAGACCCATCCCCAGCCTAAAAGGAGGCAGCATGACACAGCCTGCAGCATTTTCTGAAGAAAACCTACCCGCCTCAGTCCGTCAGGCCCCAGAGCTTCACGTCCAGCAGCCAGGGCCAGGCTCAGCAGCAGAAAGAGGGGTTGCAGACCAGCAACCCAGCTGGCGCCTGGATGTCAGCGATACCGTCCAGTTCCAGCAGCTGGTTCAAGAATCAAACCGGGGGGCAGTGATTTTTGCCCTCTGGGCCCCCCACTCACCGGCCTCCCAGCAGATGCTCCAGCAGCTCGAAGCCCTGGTCAACTCAGCCGGGGGCAACCTGCTACTGGCAGCTGTGGACATTACTAAGACTCCAGAAATTGGCCAGGCCCTTCAGATTCAGGGCGTACCTGCTGGCCTGGCGGTCCTTGCAGGCCGCCCCGTTCCCCTCTTCAACGGCCCCCTAGACCAGGAGGCCCTGACCGAGCTCTTGGGCCAGGTTCTTCAGCTAGCGGCCCAGCAGGGTCTACCCGGTGGCTTTGAACCGGTCCTCTCAGAGGCAGAAAAGCCCCTGCCTCCCCTTCACCAAAAGGCTCTCGATGCCCTAGACCAGGGTAACTACCAGGCAGCTGAAGAGGCCTACCAGCAGGCCCTGCGGGAAAACCCCGCAGATCAGGAGGCTAAAATCGGCCTAGCCCAGGTACACCTGCTCCACCGGGTAGCCAGCCTCAACCCGGCTGAGGTAAGGCAGCAGGGGGCAGCTAAGCCCACCGACCTTGAAGCCCAGTTCAAGGTAGCTGACCTTGACATTGTAGGCGGGCACGTTGAAGATGCCTTCAACCGCCTAATCAACCTTTTCAAGGCCGTACCGGCAGACCAGAAAACCCCCGTCCGCCAGCGCCTACTAGAACTCTTTGAGGTTGTAGGTTCAGCCGACCCCAGGGTCAGCAAGGCCCGGTCAGCCCTGATGACCGCCCTCTTCTAAAGCGGAAGGAAAAGACAGCCTAGGTATAGAGACTGCCTAGGCAAGAGACAGCCCAGGAAAGAGACTGGCTGAGAAGGAGAAGATCATGCTTGAAGCCGCCAGACCCGCCCTAGAACTGATCAACCTAACAAAAACCTTTGACCAGCAGCCAGCAGTCCAGCAGGTTAACCTGCAGGTGCCCCGCGGCTCCTTCTACGGGCTGGTGGGGCGAAACGGGGCTGGCAAAACGACCACCCTGTCCATGGCAACAGGTCTACTCAAACCAAGTTCTGGGCAGGTGCTGCTAGCTGGCCTGGATATCTGGGCTCACCCCCTTGAAGCCAAAGGTCAGATCGGGGCCCTGCCCGATGGTGTTCGCCTCTTTGAGAAGCTGACCGGCGAACAGCTACTGACCTACGCCGGCCGCCTTCAGGGGCTCGATAAGACAAGGGTGGCAGAGCGAACCGGCGATCTGCTAGCGGCGATGGACCTAACCGAGGCAGCAGGCCGCCAGGTTGCCGACTATTCAGCCGGCATGACCAAGAAAATAGCCCTAGCCTGCGCCCTGATTCATGCCCCCTCCCTGCTGGTACTCGATGAGCCCTTCGAGGCGGTAGATCCGGTCTCGGCCTCAAACATTCAGGACATTCTCAAGGCCTATGTGGCAGGGGGTGGAACCGTGATCATCTCATCCCATGTGATGGATCTGGTTCAGCGTCTGTGCGACCATGTTGCCATTATGAACGCCGGGCGAATACTAGCCTCTGGCCCCCTGGAGCAGGTGCGGGCTGGAGCAAGCCTAGAAGAACGGTTTGTGGACCTGGTAGGAGGGCGCATTGTATCGGAGGGAATCTCATGGTTGCAGTCCTCCTAAAACTCAAACTAGACCACTTCCTGGCCATCTTCCGCAGCAGGAACGCCTGGGCCCTTGTCGGTCTGCTCTTTGGCCTACTCTACGGCCTTGGCCTGCTCGTGGGCCTTGCTGGTCTTGGACTGAGCCTGCAAAACCCGGCCGACTCCCTTCTGCTTCTGGGGCTGGCAGGTGGCCTGCTGACCCTAGCCTGGTGGCTCATTCCCCTGGTAGCGGCCGCAGCCGACCCCACCCTAGACCCGCAACGCCTGGCACCCTACCCCCTGACCGTCCGCCAGCTCATGGGCGGCCAGGCCCTGGGGGCCCTCATTGGCTTGCCCGGTCTGCTGACCCTCCTGACAGCAGCAGCTCTGCTTACCTCTAACTTCTACTCCCTAGCAGCAACCCTGGCTTTCATTCCAGCCAGCCTGCTGGGCCTTACCCTGGCCATTCTTGGTGGACGCCTGACGGCAGTGGCCTCAATACCCCTTCGCTCCCGGCGCTTAGTGAACAACGCCCTGACCTTTCTAGTCTTTATTGCCCTGGTCTTTGCCGGGCCCCTGATGCTGGCAACCATCTCGGGTATCGTCAGCAATGCAGAGCAGCTTCGGCAGCTGCTGGCCTACCTGCAATGGACCCCGCTCCTCTCAGCCTGGGCTATTGCCCCTCAGCTAGGAGCCGGTCACTATAGCCAAGCTGCCGCCCTGACAGTTCTGAGCCTGCTCTACTGCGCCCTGACCTGGCTCATCTGGCAGTTCTTTGCGGCTAAAAGCATGGCCAGTGTAGGGGATTACAGCGGGGTTCACGATCAGGGCAAAAACCTGGCCCAGGGAAACCTGGGGCTCCTTGGTCGCCTGCCTGCCACTGTGCGCGGCGCAATTGCAGCCCGCACCATAGATATGATGCTCAGGGACCCTCGGGCCAACCTCAACCTGCTGATCCTACCGCTGATGTATGTCTTGATGATTCTTCTATCAGGAAACTTTACCCTTGCCTTCAACGGGGAAGCAGAGACGGTCAGCAACCCTATGCCGCTGCTGATTGTGGCCTCCTTTCTACCGGCTATGGCAGGTTATTCCCAGACCAACCTGGCCTCCCTAGAAGGTTCGGCCTTTTACCTGCACGCCCTTTCACCCTTGCGGGGGATTGACGATCGGCTAGGGCGGGCCTACGGCATGATACTACTGAACCTGCCCCTGATAGTGGTAGGCACCCTGGGCTTTGCCTTCCTGACCGATCAGCTAGCCTGGGCCCTGCCCCTGCTGGTCAGCGCCCTGGGCACCTACTTTATTGCCAACGGCATGGCCAACTACCTAGATACCTGCTTTAACGCACCGGTGGTTCCACCGGGAAGTAGCCCCTGGAAAACCCCCGAGCAACCAGACGGTATGGCCAAGGCCCTGGTCCGGGGCTTCTTCCTCTGTATTCCCATGCTTCTTTCCCTACCGGCCCTGATCGGAATGGCTGCCAGCGGCATTCTTGGAAGCATACTCTGGTTCTGGCTAGGGGCTATCAGCACTGCCCTGCTAGGGGCAGGGGCCTTCTACCTGGGCGTCCGGGCCGGAGCTAAAAAGTACGAAGAGCAGGTAGCAGAAATCTACCAGCGAGTTGCCCGCTACAGCTAGGCCCGGGAAAAGCTCAGGGGCACAATAAAGCCCTAGGATCAGGCAAAAACAGCTAAACTGGAGAAGGAAAAGAACCTTCAGCACAAGGAGAAAAAGCATGTCATCAATCCCCGGCATCGAAGACCCCTTCCCCGAAACCGCCCACTCCGGCGGCACTGCCCTGCTCGAAAGGGAAGAAACCCAGCACTTTGAACCGGGTGACCATGAGCGCTTTGCCCACTACGTTCGCAAGGAAAAAATCATGGAATCAGCCCTCACCGGTAAGCCGGTGCGGGCCCTCTGCGGTAAAAAGTGGACCCCTGGCCGGGACCCGGAAAAATTTCCCGTCTGCCCTGAATGTAAGGAAATCTACGAGGGCCTAGCCCCCGGCAACGACGAATCCTAGCCCCCCGGTAAGGGTAAAATCCGGCAAGACCTGGGCAAAGATGAGTTTAAGACCATAGGGGACAGCCGGAAAATATCCCCATAGATTCCGGTTTTGTCCCCTAAAGTATTGGGAAGCAAAGACTGATCCCCCGCTCCAGCCAGCTGCCCCAAGCAGGAGAAAAGAAAAACATGAACGAAATTCGCACCTCCCGTAGAACCCTAGCCCAGGCCGGGCTCTGGTCTGCCCCCATCATTGCCAGCACCGCCCTTATACCGGCCTATGCAGCCTCAAGCCCCTTTGAGCACTCTGTTACCATCGAATTTGGCCTCTTCGCCCAGGCCCTGATCGAAGACCTAGATGCTGGCTACAACACCAAGGTAGGTGTCGGCTCAGGACTCGGGGCAAGCAGTGACCCCAGCGGCCAGGCCAATATTGACCCAGCCACCGGCCAATACCTTGAAGGAGCCAGTGGACCAGCAGCCCAGGCAGCCGGAACCTTCACCCCCGGCGGCAGCCTCAAGGGCCTCAACTCGGGCAGCTACGGGGGAGTAGGCTTCTTCTTTAGCTCCCCCCAAACCCCGACAGGAGACCTCGTAGCAGGAAGCAGCTCCCTACCGAGCGAGACCAGGCTCAGGGTAGACTACAAGGTCAGCTTCCCCGAAGGAGCCGAGCCCTTCCCCATGGATTCAGTCCAAGACGGCCAGAGCCTGACCATCATCAAACAAACCCAAGGGGAGGCTGTGACCAGTAGCGGCATCAACAGTGCCGCTATGACCGCAACCTACGGCACCCAGCAGATCCAGGGCCAGGACCTCCTGCTGAGCACCAGCTACCAGACCAGCGAGTCCATTACCCTCACCAGTGTTGAGGGGGCAGAGATCCAGTACGGCCAGCTCCTGCTGAGCCAGGCCCCAGCCTACTTCCTTGACAACCCCGAAGCTGACTTCCAGCTAACAGTTACCGTAGAAAGCGGTGCGATCATTCTGGCCAGCGATCAGGGCGAAAAGACCATCAACCTTGCTGGGCAAAGCATCAGCCTGACCCTGCCAGCCCTGCCCGTAGCCTAAAAACAGGGCAAGAAGAGAGCAGGAGCCCCATTCGGTGACGAATGGGGCTAAACTTTTGTGGTGCCCTAAAAATTAGGGCCCAGGGATAGGGAAGGGACAGCGCAGATGACCGACGGCCAGCTACCACTCTTTGGGGAAGGTTCCAGCCCCCTACCACCTGCCTACCCCGACCGGGCTGCCTGGGGAACTGCCCCCAAGCTGCGCGCCTGGCAGGCAGAAGCCATGAACCTCTACTTCAGCAAAAATCCCAAAGACTTCATGGCTGTTGCAACCCCCGGGGCCGGTAAAACTACCTTCGCCCTGACTGTAGCCAAGGAACTCTTCAACCGCGGCACCATCAACCGCATGACCGTGGTGGCCCCCACCGACCACCTCAAACGCCAGTGGGCAGACGCTGCCGCCCGCGTTGGAATAGCCATTGACCCCAACTTCAAAAACTCAGACGGTAGCGTGGGCAGGCAATACCAGGGCGTAGCCCTGACCTACGCCCAGGTTGCCAACAAGCCCATGCTGCACCGGGCCCGGACCGAAAACGGGAGAACCCTGGTCATCATGGACGAAATCCACCATGCCGGCGACTCCCTCTCCTGGGGAGATGGCCTACGCGAAGCCTTCGACCCAGCCACCCGCCGCCTGGCCCTGACCGGCACCCCCTTCCGCTCCGATACAGCAGCCATCCCCTTCGTCCACTATGAGGAGGACGCCGACGGCATCCGCCGCTCAAAGTCCGACTACTCCTACGGCTACGGCCCGGCCCTCAAAGACCATGTGGTGCGCCCGGTCATCTTCATGGCCTACTCCGGGCAGATGCGCTGGCGCACCTCAGCCGGTGAAGAAATGGCCGCCAACCTAGCAGAGGGCTTCAGCAAGGACGTCACCGCCCAGGCCTGGCGCACCGCCCTCAACCCCGAGGGTGAATGGATCCCCACCGTCCTGACCGCTGCCGACAAGCGCCTAACCGAGGTGCGCCGCACCGTCCCTGACGCTGGCGGCCTGGTGATCGCCACCGACCACGCCGATGCCCGCGCCTACGCCAAGCAGCTGCAAAAAATCACCGGCGAAAAACCTGCCCTGATTCTTTCTGACGACAAAGAAGCCTCAAATAATATTGAGGAATTCTCAGAAGGCCTGGCCCGCTGGATGGTGGCTGTGCGAATGGTATCCGAAGGGGTAGACGTACCCCGCCTGGCTGTTGGCGTCTATGCCACCTCAACCTCAACCCCCCTCTTCTTCGCCCAGGCTATCGGCCGTTTTGTGCGCTCGCGAAAGCGCGGTGAAACTGCTTCGGTCTTCCTGCCCTCCGTTCCTCAGCTGATGATGCTGGCTAACGAAATGGAAACCGAACGGGACCACGCCCTGGATAAGAAGGGAAGCCAGGAGGAAAACTTTGACCCCCTCAACGAAGGTCTAGATGACCATCTGATTGAAGAAGCTAACAAGGAAGAAGTTGCCAGCGACCAGCTCACCCGCGGCAAGTTTGAAGCCATTGGATCCCAGGCTTCCTTCCACAGCGTCCTCTTTGACGGTTCAGAATTCTCAACTGGAGGCCTAGAGGTAGGCTCAGAAGAGGAAGAGGACTTTTTGGGAATCCCAGGCCTGCTGGACGCTGAACAGGTAGGAACCCTCTTGCGGGCCCGCCAGCAGGATCACGCCACCCGCCGCCCCAGCGCTCCCAGCCCCCAGGTGGTAGACCACCGCCAGCTTAAAGATCTGCGGAACAAGCTAGCTAAGAATGTGGCCGCCTGGGCTGCCCGAACCGGCAAGCCCCACGGAACGATCCACAATGAACTGCGCCGGATCTGCGGCGGGCCTGCTGTTGCTCAGGCCTCAGCCGAACAGCTTCAAGCTCGGCTAGATAAACTGCAGGACTGGTTCGTGGGCCGTAAGTAAGGTGGGTCTGCGGCGGTGACACTGCCGCTCTCAACAGACTTGTTTGACTTCAAGCGCTTTAAGTTTCTTATGATAAAACAGCGCACCACAGCGTGGAAGACATACCCACCTCAACCTAAGGAAAACCCATGAAAGCCACCTTTATCTACGGCCCTAAGGACATCCGCGTCCAAGAGGTCGAAAAACCTAGCATCCTAGAACCCACCGACGCCGTCATTAAGCTCACCGCTACCTGTGTTTGCGGTTCAGATTTGTGGCCCTACCGGGGAGACGATCAGATCAGCGAACCTAGGCCCATGGGTCACGAGTACGTTGGAATCGTTGAATCAATCGGCAGCGCGGTGCAGGATATCAAGGTCGGTGACTACGTTGTAGGCTCCTTCTGCATCTCAGATAACAGCTGCGAAATCTGCACCGACGGCTACCCCTCCCGCTGCCCTCAAGGTGGCTTTGTTGGGGGAGCCCAGGCAGAATACCTGCGCGTACCCCAGGCAGACGGCACCCTGGTTGCCACCCCGGCCGAACCGACTGAAGAGCAGCTCAAGCACCTCATGGCTGCCTCTGACGTTTTGGGCACCGGTTGGTTTGCCGCCGATGAGGCCCAGGCAGGCCCCGGCAAGACCGTAGCCGTCGTGGGTGACGGAGCAGTCGGCCTGCTCGGCGTACTCGCTGCCCAGCAGATGGGTGCTGAGCGCATTATTGTGATGAGCCGCCATGCTGACCGCCAGGCCCTAGCCCGCGAATTCGGTGCCACCGACATCGTTGAAGAACGCGGTGAGGAAGGAATCGCTAAGGTCAAAGAGCTCACCAACGGCCTGGGCGTTCACTCGGTCATTGAAGCGGTAGGCACCCAGCAGTCCATGGAAACCGCCATTGCCATTACCCGCCCCGGTGGGCACGTCGGCTTTGTGGGTGTCTCCCACGGGGTCAGCCTCGATGGGCTTGCCCTCTTTGGCGCAGAAGTTCATCTGATGGGCGGTCCCGCCCCGGTCCGCAAATACCTACCCCACCTCATCGACCTGATCTACAAGGGAGAGATTGAGCCGGGTAAGGTCTTTAACAAGACCGTGGCCTTAGACGACATCGCTGAAGGCTACCGGGCCATGGCAGATCGAGAAGCCATCAAAACCTTCGTCAGCTTCTAGCGACTAGAGTAAGTAGTAGAAAAGGAGGGGCACTTCCTGCCGCTTGCGGTCAGGGAAGGCCCCTCCTGAGGTTTTTACTCTGCGGTCCAGAACCTATAGATTCTAGAGCGCTTCACCCACAGTTACTCCAGCTTCTTCTAGCTCCTCAACCAGATCATCTAGGGCGTCCTCATGGACCGGAGCTGTCAGATCAAGGAGCACGCGGGTCTCGTAGCCGGCATCTACCGCATCTAGGGCCGTGGCCTTGACGCAGTAATCGCTGGCAATTCCCACCACATCTACATCGGTAATACCTCGCTCAGCGAGCCAGTCATCCAAGGACAGCTTAGGGGTATCGTCCCTGGCTGGGGCGCCGGCCTCGCGCTCACCGGTCATCACCGAATCCTCAGGGGCCAGCAGCCCCTCAAAGCCCGAGTAGGCAGCTTCAAACTCACCCTTGCGGAAGTAGGCCTGGATGTAGTCGGTATCCAAATCCTCGTGCAGTTCAGCGCCCTCAGTTTCAGCCCGGCAGTGTACCGGCCAGGAGTCCTTGAAGTCGGGGTTCTCAGAGAAGTGGGTGCCGGGGTCAACATGCCAGTCTTGGGTGGCAACGATCGCCTCATAGTTTCCGTGCTGGTTCTCTACATACTCGCTAATGAGGGCAGCTACCTCGGCGCCGCGCTCAGTGGCAAGAGAGCCCCCTGCACAAAAATCGTTTTGAACATCAACAATAATCAGTGCTTTAGACACGCTGGGTCCTTAGTGTGAAGAGAGAAATTTAGTGTGAAGAGACAAATTCAGTAGGGATAACCGGATCCCCAGGGGAGAGGCGGGTAGCTGTAACCGGTAGTTCGCTCAGGGAACGGGCATGGCGTTCAGCAGCCCGCCTTACCCCTTCAGGGCCGGTAAAGCCGGGCTGTAGCTGTCCATCAAGGACCAGATCAACCATAAGAGGCCGGTCATTAGAATCAGCTGGTGCCTGCACATCAAGGCCTACCACCTCAGCAGTAGCGCAACCGTTAGCATCCAGGCGGCGGATAGCGCTCTTCTTACCGCCTACAGAGGTCTTACCGGATGAGGCCTTAGCCACCGGCTCCATGACCCCCTGGGAGTTTTCCCGCAGAACCACCTTATAGACCATGGAAGAGGTTGGAACCCCAGAGCCGGTAACTAGCTTAGTACCCACCCCGTAGGCATTGACCGGGGCGGCAGCTAAAGAGGCGATAGCGTACTCATCAAGGTCACTGGTGACAGTAATTTTAGTTGACTTATTGCCTAGGGAATCTAGCTGCTCCCGGACCTTCTGGGCCTGGGCTACCAGGTCACCGGAGTCGAGGCGAACAGCTCCCAGCTCTTGACCTGCTAGTTCAACAGCCAGGTTGACGGCCTGCTCAACGTCATAGGTATCAACCAGCAGGGTGGTTTTATGACCCAAGGAGGCCAATTGGGCCTCAAAGGCCTGGCGTTCTGAATCATGCAGAAGGGTGAAGGCATGGGCACTGGTGCCTACCGTGTGTAGACCATAGCGGCGGCCGGCCTCAAGGTTAGAGGTGGCTGTGAAGCCGGCAATAACAGCTGCCCGGGCTGCTGAGACTGCTGCCTCTTCGTGGGCCCGGCGGGAACCCATTTCTAGGCAGGGGCGGTTACCGGCAGCTACCGTCATTCGGGAGGCTGCTGTTGCCACAGCAGAATCAAAGTTCAAGATTGAAAGGATATAGGTCTCTAGTAGGCAGGCTTCAGCGAAGCTAGCTTCAACCTGCAAAACAGGGGAGTGGGGAAAGAAGATTTCCCCTTCTGCATAGCCGCGAATAGTGCCGCTGAACCGGAAATTCTCAAGGAAGGAGAGGGTCTGATCATTGACCACCTTGCGGGAGGCAAGGAAGTCAAGCTCTTGGGGGCCGAAGGTGAAGTTCTCTAGTCCCTCTAAGAGGCGGCCTACCCCGGCCAGCACCCCGTAGCGGCGACCGCCTGAAAGCCTGCGGGTGAAAACCTCAAAGACAGTTTTGCGGTGGGCTGCCCCAGAGGCTAGGGCCGCTTGAACCATGGTGAGCTCGTAGTGGTCTGTGAGCAAGGATGTTTTTTGAAGCACGGCACTTACTTTACGCCTCTAGAGGCTAAAAATCAGCCACTTTTCCCCACTTCTTAGACCCTGAGCGGGAAGGGGTGGGGCAGGGCTTATGATAGATAAGGTGTTAAAGACCCTCTCAGGGAAAGGAAGGACGAGTCCGGTGGCTACCATCAGCCTGTCAGTAGCAACAGATACCCTGCTTGACCAGGGCAAAGACCTCTTGTTGGAGGAAGACTTGGCCCCCCTTACCCCCTGGCAGGTGCTGGTCTGGGATGACCCTATCAACCTTATGAGTTTTGTCACCTACGTTTTTCGTCAGCAGTTTGGCTATTCCGCAGCCAAGGCTCAGCAGCTGATGCTTCAGGTCCACACCGAAGGCAAGGCAGTGGTCTTTAGCGGCAGCAAGGAAGAAGCCGAACGCCACACCCAGGCCCTCCAAGCCTGGGGGCTCTGGGCCACCCTAGAAGAAGCAGGAGCATAAGATGGCCGAAGCTTTCACCCTCACCGCCCAGGGCTACCGGGCCCGCCTGACCGAAGAGGAAATCCGCCTGCTGGCCCGCCTCTTTGACGATGTAGCCCTGACCCTAGAACCAGAAGGGCCAGAAGAGCTAGACCCCCTAGCTATGGCCGTAGGCATCAACGATCAGGCCCAGCAGCCTCAAGACCCGGCCCTGGCCCGCCTGCTACCGGCTGCCTCCACTGACCCAGACCTAGCCCAGGAGTTCCGCCGCTACACCGACCTATCCCTGCGGCAGACCAAAAGGGAAAACCTGACCAGAGCCAGCATGAGCCTCTCAAGCCGCCTTCTCCTTGATCAGGAAGGGGCCCAGAGCTGGGCTGCTGCCCTCAACGACGTTCGCCTCGTCCTCGGCACCCGCCTCGGCATAGAAGATGAGCAGAAGGCCCAGGAACTTGGGCAGATCAGCGACGCCAGCCAGGTAGAAAGCACCGAAGACTATATGGCCCTGGTCTATAACTTCGTCTCCTGGCTCCAGGAAAGCCTGATGGAAGCCCTCATCCAAAACCTAGACAGCCCAGCAGACCGGCAGGCCTAATATGACCTGCCATGACAGCCCCTAGAGTGATAGTCCACTCAAAAAGCCCCAAACCTGCCCTCTTTTCCCCTCTTCTTCATCATCCTTAGCTAGGGTCAGACATATCATGCATGAAACAACCTCAACCCTCACCACCCCCTGGGGCAGTCAGGTTCTAGCCCGGCCCACAGCCAGCGCTCCCATTGGAGTCTTTGACTCTGGGGTCGGTGGCCTGACAGTAGCCCGCTCCATCATGGACCAGCTTCCCCACGAAGCAATCATCTATGTTGGAGACACCGCCCACGGCCCCTACGGGCCGCTGAGCATCGCCCAGGTTCGGGCCCACGCCCTACGGATCATGGACGAACTAGTAGACTCCGGGGTTAAACTGCTGGTGATTGCCTGCAACACCGCCTCAGCAGCCGTCCTCAGAGACGCCCGCGAGCGCTACACCCGCAAGTACGGAATTCAGGTTGTAGAAGTGATTCAGCCGGCAGCCCGCCGGGCAGTAGCTGCCACCCGCAACCGAAAGATTGGGGTAATAGCCACTGAGGCAACCGTAACCTCTCACGCCTATGAAGATACTTTCTCGGTCATGAGCGACCTTGAAATCTACTCCGTAGCCTGCCCCCGCTTTGTGGAGTTCGTTGAGCAGGGCATAACCAGTGGCCCTGAGCTACTTGAAACAGCTGAAAGCTACCTGGCCCCCCTCAAGGAGGTTGGGGTTGATACCCTGGTTCTTGGCTGCACCCATTACCCCCTGCTCACCGGTGTTATTTCCTACCTGATGGGTGATGAGGTTACCCTGGTCTCCTCATCAGAAGAGTCAGCTAAGGATGTCTACAAGGCCCTGGTTAAGGCTGGCCTGGAGAGGCCCAGCGACCTTCCACCCAGCCACGAATTTCTGGCCACCGGCCAAACCCAGACCTTCGAGACCCTAGCCCGCCGTTTCCTGGGGCCAGAGGTGGCCCAGGTTCGCCATAGCAGGTCAGTTGCCGAGCGCTTCCCCACCGGCTCTCTGGCTATTGTTCCACCCCGCCTTCAGCAGGCCCAAGAAACAATTTCCCCGCATATTCCCTAATGAAGGGTGTTCCCTGATGGACCTCACCATAATCGGTTGTACCGGTTCCTTCCCCGGACCGAACGCAGCAGCTAGCTGCTACCTGCTCTCTACCGTCGATGACGCCGGAAAAACCTGGAGGATTATCCTGGATATGGGCAACGGTGCCCTAGGGGCCCTACAAACCCACATCCCCCTTGAAGATATCGACGCAATCCTGATCTCCCACCTGCACCCGGATCACTGCATTGATCTTTCTGGCCTGCATGTTGCCATCAAGTGGAACCCCCAGGGCTGGCCTAAGGGGCCCATTCCCCTCTACGGGCCCAGCCACATTCACCAGTACCTACTTGATACCCACGGCCTGCCCCTAGAACCGGGTATGCACAGCGAATTTATCTTCCACACCTGGGCTGAGCGAACCCCGGTTCAGATTGGCCCTTTCACTGTAACCCCCTACACTGTAGTTCACCCGGCCAAGGAGCCCTACGCCCTGAGAGTTGAGGCTGAAAGTAGCCAGGGTAAGACGGTTCTGACCTATTCGGGAGATACCGATACCTGCCAGGGGCTCATTGATGCAGCCCAGGGCGCTGACCTCTTCCTCTGCGAGGCCGCCTACCAGGAAGGGCGGGATGACGCCCTGCGGGGAATCCACCTGACCGGTAAGAGGGCCGGCGAAGTAGCTAGCCTAGCCCAGGTGAGAAACCTGCTGCTGACCCACCTGCCCATTTGGAATGATCCCCAGCTGGCCTTAGCTGAGGCAGCAGAGACCTTTACAGGGCCAACGTCCCTAGCTGAGGCCTCAGCCACCTACCGGGTCAATCCCCGTAGGCCCCAGCAGGAGGGGCAGCCCCAGCCCCCAACAACCACCTTGAAGGTTATCGCCCGCAAGTAGGGGGGCGAAGCTAGAAAAAACCCTAACAGGTGCCCTTTATAGCTTTTCCCTCTGCCCCCTAGCCGCTAGGCTGATGGTATGACAGAAAACTTGGCCACCAGCCCCCTTCGATCAGACGGTCGAACCCCCAACCAGCTCCGGCAGATTCGGATCAGCCGCAACTGGTCAGCCCATGCAGAAGGCTCAGCCCTGATCGAGTTCGGTCAGACTAGGGTTCTGTGCACCGCCTCCTTCACTGAAGGAGTTCCCCGCTGGCTCAAGGGGCAGGGAACCGGCTGGGTTACTGCCGAATACTCCATGCTTCCGCGGGCAACCCACACCAGAAGCGGCCGTGAATCGGTCAAGGGCAAGCTCGGGGGCCGAACCCACGAAATTTCCCGCCTGATTGGTCGCTCCCTTCGGGCCGTTATCGACACTAAGGCCCTGGGGGAGAACACCCTGGTACTGGACTGCGACGTTCTGCAGGCCGACGGCGGCACCAGGACAGCAGCCATCACAGGAGCCTACGTGGCCCTGGCAGATGCCATCAGCTGGGCCCAGAAGGAAGGTATCATTCCGGCTAAGGCTAAGCCCCTGACCGGCTCAGTAGCTGCCGTGTCAGTCGGTATCATCGACGGCCAGCCCATGCTGGACCTACCTTACGAAGAAGACGTTAGGGCAGAGACCGACATGAACGTCGTTGTGACCGGTGATGGTCGCTTCGTTGAAGTTCAGGGCACAGCTGAAGGGGTTCCCTTCGACCGGCAGGAACTCAATTCCCTACTCGACTTGGCCCTGCTAGGAACCGAGCAGCTGGCCCAGATTCAGGCTCAGGCCCTGGAGGACTAATGCCAGCAAAGATTGTTCTAGCCACCCGCAACCAGGGTAAGCTCCAGGAACTACGCCAGATGTTAGCAGGCAGCATTGAAGGCCTCGATGTTGAACAGGAAGTGCTTGACGCTGGCAGCCTGGGGGTAGCAGACGTTCCAGAAACAGGTCTGACCTT
Source organism: Rothia sp. (in: high G+C Gram-positive bacteria) (assembly GCA_034090985.1). Classification (GTDB taxonomy): domain Bacteria; phylum Actinomycetota; class Actinomycetes; order Actinomycetales; family Micrococcaceae; genus Rothia. Next base: position 19,842 of record JAXDRN010000073.1, read on the forward strand.
CGCAGAAAACTCCCTGCTCAAGGCCCGGGCCCTAGCCCAGGCTACCGGCCTGATCGCTATTGCTGATGACTCCGGTCTAGCCGTTGACGTGCTCGGTGGTGCCCCTGGCATCTTTAGCGCCCGCTGGGCCGGTGAGCACGGCAATGACCAGGCCAACCTCAACCTCCTTCTAGCCCAGCTAGCTGATATAGCCGATGAACACCGTCAGGCCCGCTTTGTCTGCGCAGCCTCAATCGTTACCCCCGATGGGTTTGAAGTGGTAGAAGAAGGAGCCCTCAGCGGCACCCTGCTCCGGCAACCCCAGGGGGAGGGTGGCTTCGGCTACGACCCCATCCTGGCCCCTGACCAGCTCACTGGCCAGTACGCCGGCCTTTCCTGCGCCCAGATTCCAGCTGAGCTGAAGAACTCCATCAGCCACCGGGGCCAGGCCCTCGCTAAACTCCTGCCCCACCTGGCCCAGCTGCTAGGACCTAAGGCCTAAAGAGGGGGGAAACCTCATGTCTGTTTACCTCAGCCAGCTAGAACAGATGAAGGCCCTGCCCGTTGTCCGGGCAGTTATGGAACAGGCCGGCCTGGCCCTGCCCACAGACCGCTGGGATATTAGAACCACAGGCTCAGCCCACCTGATTATCAACATGGGTTCCGAGCTGAGCGTTAGAGTGGCTAAAACCCAGAAAACCGGCCACCTGGTAGCCCGGCGAACAGAAATCCTGCGCCGCCTACCAGCAGACCTTCCCTTTGAGGTTCCCCGCCCCATCACCCGGGTCATTACCCGCCACGGCATCACAGCCGTTGGCCTGAGCTGGATTAAAGGCGAACCCCGCCCCCAGGGCCCGGCACCAGCCAAACAGCTAGCTGCCGCCCTCAAGGCCATCCACCGGATTGATTACCGGGGCTACGAACCTTACCTAGATAGCATCCATGAGCACTGGGGCGGGAAGGAAAACTGGGTTGATTTTTTGCAGCAGCAGGTCATTCCCCAGCTCCTTTCAGGCAGCCAAAAAATCGCCCTTCAGGCCCTGGACCAGGCCCTGAACCTGGCCAAGGTTGAACCGACCCTCATCCACGGGGATTTAGCTGGCCATAATATCCTCTGGAAGGGCGAAAAGCTGGTGGGGGTCATCGACTGGGACCACGCCAGCATAGGGGACCCAGCCATTGACCACGCCGCTGTGGGCAACTACTACGGCTGGGAGGTTCTGGAGCGTTTTCTGACCAAACCCCAGCTTCAGCGGGCCCATGTCCTAGCTGCCCTGCTGCCCCTCCAATCCCTGGCCTACACCATGCGGGCAGGCATGGGGGGAGCGATCCAGCGCCTAGCAATTGAACGGGCCGACGACTGGTACCTTGAACACCGGGAACAGATCAGCAGCTGCTGTGAATCTTAAGGAAGGCCAGGAAGCAGCCTAGGAGGGGACCCCCTAGGCCTGATAACCTAGCTGCCGGCCCCACTGGCCCACCAGCAGATCAAGACCAGGGTAGGCATCAAGCCGCTCAAGAAGGCGGGCTAGCTGCCGGGTACCCTGCTGGTTACCTAAATCTGGGCCACCTAAATCTGGGCTAGAGGAATCTGGGCTAGGGGAATCTGAGCCACCTAAATCAGGGCTCGGGGCCAGATAGTCAGCCCCATAGGCTGCCCCCAGCAGGGAAAGGAGCAGGGCCCCTAAGGAATCTGAATCCCCCTCAAGGGCCAGGGCAAAGGGCAGGCTACTGAGCCAAAGCCCCTCAAAGTCCTGGGCTAGCGGGCCTGCCGCTGAGAGCTGGGCTTCTGCCGCTAAGGCAAGGGCTAGGGCGTAACCCAGGCAGTTAGGGGCCAGCCAAAGGTTACCCCACTGCTGCCTCTGCTCCCAAAGCTCCTGCAAGCTAAGGCCACCTTCACTGGCCATAGCCAGGTAGAGGCCTGTTTGCTGGCGCTCGCTAGGTAGGAGCCGATCAGCTTCTGGGCTGGTCCACCAGCTGCTGAGAGCCTGAGCCGCCTGGGCCAGAGGCTGACCGGAAGACTGCCGGGGCCCTAAAAGATGACGGATCAGCAGGGCGTAGGCTGCCGCCGAGGCCAGGGCCTCAGGGTGACCGTGGGTGAGGGCAGCTGCCTGAATACTGAGACTAATCACGGTTGAGGGGTCAGCAACCGGCAGATAGCCGAAAGGTGCTGAGCGCAAGAGGGCCCCAGTTCCCAGGGCCTGAGGGTTAAGGTTTTTCTGCACATACTGCATCTGCCCGCTTCCTAGAGCCTTGAGGGTGGCGGCCCCAGGCCCCCTCTTGCTCTGCATGAAGTCAAGACCGTTCAGGGGCCTTGCTAGGGAGAAGGGGGCCTGTTCGGGCAGGGGGTAGCCCAGGCCGCTGTACCAGCGCAGGTAGCTGAGCCAGAGGCAGGCTAGTTCATCAGCCCCCTGACCCTGGTTATTCCATTCCAGCACTTCAGTCAGCCCATCGAGACTGGCAAAGGTCAGCTGGGTATCGTCACTGACAAGGAAGCCTTCTTCATCGTGTAGCAGGCAGTCCAGCAGGTCAGCCGGGTTCGACACCTGGTAGGTTTCTTGCATCTGCTCCCAGCTCAGTAGCTCCAGCCGGTAGCCGAGGGCATCGCCCAGGGCCCCTGCCCCCAGGCTGGCCCTAAGGGCTCGATAGTAGGAGGGCTGGCTGGCATCTGGGCTTGGAAAGAGGCTGATCATACCCTCCATCATAGGCTAGATTCCCCTCAGCAAAGAGGGGGCAGGCTAGCTCCTAGCCAGATGGACAGCTAGCTGACTAGACTGGGAACTATGAGAATTCTGCACACCTCTGACTGGCACCTAGGCCGCAGCTTCCACGGCAGCTCCCTCCACGATCTAACAGAACAGGTCTTAGAGGAGCTCCTGAGCCTGATTCAGCAGGAGCAGATTGATCTTCTTCTGATCAGCGGTGATGTCTATGATCAGGCCCAGCCCCGCACCGAAACAGTCCAGCTGCTGGACCGAACCCTAACCCGCCTGGCAGAGGCCGGGGTGAAGGTCATTGCCATTAGCGGCAACCACGACTCAGCCATTAGGCTCGGCTTCGCCTCAGAAATCCTTCGGGGCCAGGGAATCTACCTGGTGACCTCATCAGAGCAGGTAGGCCAGCCCATCATCCTTGAAGAGCAGGGGCTGAAGGTTGCCTTCTACCCCATTCCCTACCTGGAACCTAGGCCCCTGGCCAGCCGCTGGCAGCTAGAGGCCAGCCATCAGGAAGTCCTAGCTGAGGCTATGCGCCGCTGCCAGCAGGATGCTGCCACTAGGGACCTAGATGCCAGTATCGTCCTTGCCCACTGCTTTGCAGGTGGGGGTAGCCCCTCTGACTCTGAAAGGGATATTAGGGTCGGTGGAGTAGATAAGGTTGATGCCCAGATCTTTTCCTGGGCCAGCTACACCGCCCTGGGCCACCTTCACGGCCGGCAGAAGCTCAGCGAAACCGTCCGCTATTCAGGGTCCCTGCTGGCCTACTCCTTTAGTGAAGAGAAGCACCGGAAGGGGGCCTGGATCCTTGAGCTTGGCCCCGGCGGTCTACTAGAGGTCAGGGACTACCAGTGGAAGACCCGGCTAGAGATCAAGAGCCTGCGGGGCCGGCTTGAGGAGCTTCTAGCCCCAGAAGTCACCAGCCTCTACGGGCAGGCCTTTGTGCGGATTAGCTTAACTGACTCTGAGCGGCCAGCAGCAGCCCTGAGCCGCCTGCGGGAGCACTATAGCCACCTGCAGGAACTCTACTTTGAGGCAGATAACCTAAGCCAGCCAACCACTAGTAGCTACCAGGGTCAGAACCAGCAGGCCAGCAGCCAGGAGATCTGTGCAGCCTTCTTCCAGCATGTTCGGGGCCGTGAACTGACCGAAGGGGAAGAGGCCTACCTTCAAGCAAGTATCGAAGCAGTCCGGCAGGAGAGGGCCAGCGCATGAGAATCCACCAGCTAGAACTTGTAGCCTACGGCCCCTTCCCCGGGACGGTCAGCATTGACTTTGACCAGTTGAGCGCTGAAGGGATTTTCTTGCTCAATGGGCCAACGGGCTCTGGCAAGTCCTCAATCCTCGACGCTATCTCCTACGCCCTCTACGGGACCACCTCCTCTGGCCGCAGGGACCTCAAATCCCGCTTCGCCCCAGCTGACCGTGTCCCCCGAGTGACCCTAGAGTGCACTATTCAGGGCAAGAGGTACAGGATTGAGCGTCAGCCAGCCTACCTGCGGCCGAAGAAGAAGGGCAGCGGCCTGATGCAGGAGAACGCCAAATGCTTCATTGAGCGCTTTGACCCGGCTACCGAAAGCTGGGGCCAGGACCCTCTGGCAACCCGCCATAAGGATGCAGCTGACTTCATGCTGTCCCTGCTGGGCCTTAACGCCCAGCAGTTCAACCAGGTTATTTTGCTACCCCAGGGCCAGTTTCAGCGCTTTTTGACCGCCAGCTCCCAAGAGCGGGAAGAAGTCCTTAAAAAACTCTTTGCCACTGAGGAGTTTCAGGCAATTCAAACCTATCTAGATCAGCAGGCTAAGGAGGCTAAGGAGGCCGCCAGCCAGGCCCTGCGGGAGCTTGAGCAGCTAGAGGCCCTAGCTGATGGGGCTCTGGCCCAGGCTCAGATAGAGCGGGCCTACCGGCTCTTAGGCTGGGACTTACCTGAAAGAGAGTCAGAGGACGAAAGTGAAGAAGCTCACCGGAGCCTAGATCAGCTAGCCCCCTTCTACCGGCTTCAGGCTAAAGACCTTGCCCGACTCTCCCAGGCTCTACAGGCTAGGGCTCAAGAGAACCGGGAAGAGCTCAAGGCCCTCAAGGCTGAAGAAAACCGCCTAGCTCAGCTCCTGGAAACCTGGAAGGACTACCTTAAGCTCAGCGACCAGCTAGAGAAACTTGAGGCCGCCAGACCCCAGCAGGAGCAGCGCCAGGCTGCCCTGGGTAGCTACCGGTCAGCCCAGCGCCTACTTCCCCTCTACCAGAACGCCCAGCGGATGCAGCAGGAGGCTAGCTCCTGCCAGCAGAAGCTCAGCCGAGGGGCAGAAGAGCTTGAGCAGCTGAGCTGCTGGGCCCAGGAGCAGCTGAGCAGCCAGGCCCTAGAAGCTCAGGCCTGGGCCAGCCTGAAGAACAAGCTAGGCCCAGACTCCCAGAACCTAGCTGATCGGCTAGATCTTGCCGACCTGGGGGAGCAGGCTGCCCAGCTGGCCCAGCAGCTGAACCAGCTCAAGGAGGAAGAAGCTAAGCTCAAGGACCAGCTCAAGGAGCAGCAGGCCTTAGCAGGGCAGTTAGCCAGGAAGGAAGAAGCCCTTCAGGTCCTGGCCGTGCAGGCTCAGAAACTGGGCGAGCAGGTCAAAGAGAAGCAGGAGCAGCTGATTGACCAGGCCCAGCTGGCCATCAGCCTTCATGCCGCCCAAGAGGCCCACCAGAAGGCCCAAGAGGCCTATCAGCTAGCAGAAAAACGGGACCAGGCCCAGCAGCAGCAGGCCCTTGCCAGCCAGCGGGCCCAGCAGGCTGAAGGGCTACGCCTTGAAGCGAACGCCCACTATAACCACTTACAGGCCCTGCGCTTTTCCGGGGCCCTTCAGGGGCTAGTAGCTAGCCTTGAAGAGGGCAAGCCCTGCCCGGTTTGCGGTTCGCCTAGCCACCCGAACCCTGCTCCCCTTGAAGGGCCGCAGCAGGAAGTCAGCGACCGGTCCCTCAAGGAGGCCCAGCAGAAGCGGGACCGGGCAGAAGAGCAGGCCCGCAGCAGCCTTCAAGAACTAGCCCGGGTCAAGGCCACCCTAGACCAGCTGCTAGAGGCCGGTGCCCTAGACCTAGCAGAAGCAAAAGACTTGCAGCAGCAGGCAGCAGGTGAGCTGCGGCAGCAGGAAGAAATCAGCCGCACCCAGGCCCAGCTGATCAAAACCCTGCAGAACCTCGAAAGGGAGCTAGCGACCCTAGAAGAAAAGCAGCAGGAAGGGGTCAGCCAGCTAGCTATTATCCAGGACCGCAAGGACCAGCTTGAGGGGCAGATGAGCCAGCTAGAGGCTAGGCTTTCCTCCCAGCAGGAGGGGCCGGACTTCAGGGCCAGGGCCCAGCAGCTTCAGATACTT
>JAXDRN010000074.1:0-2011 GCA_034090985.1 Rothia sp. (in: high G+C Gram-positive bacteria)
TGAATCGCCTTGTGAGCGAAGCGAACCAGGCGAGAGGGTCGGCAGATGAAGCGAAGCGGGTGCGTCAGCACTCAAGAGCGAGCGGAATCACCTGAGCTTGCGAAGGTGTGAGCCTGCGGAACCCCTTATGAATAAGCTTCAGTTATTAGCCTCTGTTGTCGGTAAAGACAAAGCGGATGTAGCCCAGAAGGGCAGGGATGGCAGACCAGAGGGCAAAGTAGCTTCCGCCCTCTAGGTAAGACATTTCTGCATCTTGGTCTAAGTTGTAGGTCAGAATGACCCGGCCTAGGCCTGAAGGTAGGTAGTTGTAGGCATCAGCTACCCATTCGAACTGGCCCATGAAGAGGGCGGCAATGATGGGTAGAACAAAGAGGATGAAGACCACCATGACGATGCCACCAGCGTTGTTACGGAAGAGGGCCCCATAGCCGTAGCCCATCCAGGTCATAAAGACAAAGTAGAGGCCTGCAGCAACCCAGTTGAGGATCAGGCCCTGGGTCAGTTCCATCGAGTCGCTGATGCTGGACTCTAGGACCGGGTAGCCTGCTGCGTAGGCTAGGGCTGCAAGGATGAAGCCTAGAATAAAGCCGTAGATGCTTAGGACTAGCAGCTTGGCTAGGTAGAGGGATGAGCGGCGGGGAACCACAGTTAGACTAGTATTTATAGACCGGGTGGCATATTCGGCGCCAATGAAAACAGCAGCAATAGCCGCAATGAGCATGTTGGCCAGATCAATACCAGAAACACCCATGGCATATGCCATGTTAGTAATAGACTCAACTCCAGCATTGGTCTGAGCCATTCCTTCAGCGGCCTGGGCCATCATCTGAGCATCCTCTGCCATAGAGTTCAGCACCAGGGCGTAGAGGGGGGCCATACCCACCATCACCACAACCAGCAGAAGGGTCATCACCCAGTTAGTTGTCAGAGTGCGAAACTTCAAGACCTCAGAACGAAAGACACCCCAAAAGGTCAGCCTACGATTGGCAAAGCGGGAAAGGTTTACTTGCTCAGAGGTAGATGAAAGAGCGGCAGTAGTCATGATTATTTCTCCTCTACTGAACTTGAGGACCAAGGAGTTGCCGGAGCAGTAGCTGGCAGCTGGGACCTAGCGGCCCCAGCTTCAGCAGGGCTCTGCTCAGGGGTATCAAAGCTGGCTGAGGTGTATTCCACATCATCACGGGTCATGTTCATGTAGACCTGCTCCAGGGTGGACTTTTGCGGGGTAAGCTCATGCAAGAGAACCTCAGCCTGGGCAGCTATCTGGGCCAGATCACGGGCCTGAATACCTTCAACCATCAGCCCGTCAGTATCAAAAGAAGTGAAGCTGTAGCCTGCCTTCTGCAGGGTGCCAGCTAGCAGTTGACGGGAATCAGTGCGGACCAAAACCTTGTTTGCGTCACCAATCTTAAGGAAGTCCTCCATAGAGCAGTTAGCTAGCAGGCGGCCCCGGCCAATCACAATCAGATCATCGGCAGTCTGCGCCATCTCGCTCATCAGGTGGGAGGAAATCAGCACAGCCCGCCCCTCTGAGGCCAGGTGCCGGGCCAGGTTACGCACCCAAATCACGCCTTCTGGGTCAAGGCCATTGACCGGCTCATCCAAAATAACGTTCTGGGGGTCCCCCAGAAGGGCGGCGGCGATTCCCATACGCTGCCCCATCCCCAAGGAAAAACCCTTAACCTTCTTCTTCGATACAGCAGCTAGGCCGGTCATTTCAATGACCTCATTGACCCGGGCGGCAGGGATACCGTGAGTTAGGGCCAGCGAGCGCAGGTGGGCCGCCCCGGAGCGGCCCGGGTGCATGGCCTTAGCATCGAGCAGGGCACCGACAGAAGCTAGGGGGCTTCTGAGGGAGCGATAGGACTGGCCGTCTACTAGGGCTTGGCCTGCTGTGGGCTTTTCTAGGCCCACCAGCATGCGCATGGTGGTGGATTTCCCGGCGCCGTTGGGTCCGAGGAAGCCGGTGACCCGGCCGTTGGGCACGGTGAAGCTGATGTCATTGACGGCC
>JAXDRN010000075.1:0-3706 GCA_034090985.1 Rothia sp. (in: high G+C Gram-positive bacteria)
CCACGATGTCTCCTTTAATAGTTCTTTCGTAGGCCCGAATTACTGGGCAACCTGGGTGAATTCGTAGGTCTTGGGCTGCTGAGCTGCGTGGGGGTGCTCGGAACCTGCGTAGACCTTGAGGTTCTTGAGCTGCTGGGCAGCGAGCTTGTTCTTGGGCAGCATGCCCTTGACAGCCTTTTCTACGGCGCGAACGGGGTTGGTTTCTAGCAGTTCGGCGTAGTTGACGGACTTGAGGCCACCGGGGTAACCGGAGTGGCGGTAGGCCCGCTTCTGCTCAAGCTTGGCACCGGTGAGGGCAACCTTTTCAGCGTTGATGATGATGACGGAGTCACCCATGTCAACGTGAGGTGCGAAGGTGGGCTTGTGCTTGCCGCGCAGCAGGATTGCGGTCTGGCTTGCAAGGCGGCCGAGAACAACATCAGAGGCATCAATGATGTGCCACTGGCGGTTGTTATCGCCGGACTTCGGAGTGTAAGTGCGCAAAATTTCGCCTTTTCTCGTTTCGTGGTAGCGCTAGTTGGGTGTCGCGCTGGTTTACATAGGTGCGTGTCGTGGTTGCTGGGTGAGGGCCAGGCCAATCCACGTAACCGGTTCCCTCAGACCTCTTGTTCCCCGTTATTGTCCTGCAACTAGACCGAAGAACAGGGTACGAAATGAGGGCGGTATACGCACAACATAGGAAACTATACAGAGTTTAAGGCTCTTAATCCAGGCCTGGAGAGCTTAAAGTTCTGGCTTTTGACCGACCTCACCTTTAAAGGGGGGCTTCTTTAGAGGCTGCGGAGCTTGCGGGCCTTTTGGCTTTGGGCTGCGTAGCCAGTGGCCTCTGGGTAGCTGATGGAGGCTAGGGCTAGGCCTCGTGGGGCAGCTAGGCGCACCTGGGAGTCTCGGACGGGGTCTGTGACTCGGGAAAGTAGCCAGGCTTCGTCTTTTTTACCCTCCCCTACCAGCACTAGGGAGGCGATGAGGGTGCGGACCATGTTGTGGCAGAAGGCATCGGCCCTGATCGTAGCTTCTATGAGCCCGTCGCTTCTGCGTTTGAAGCTTAGTTCTCTGAGTTCGCGGATAGTGGTTGATCCCTGGCGGGGTTTGCAGAAGGAGAGGAAGTCTTTGAGGCCCAGGAGCTGCTGGGCGGCCTGGTTCATGAGGGGCAGGTTGAGGGGGGCGTTGATCTGCCAGGCTATTTGCCGGTTGAGGGGGTTGGAGCCCTTTTCTTCCTGGCCGTCTTCAAGTAGGTAGCGGTAGCTTCGCTCTAGGGCTGAGAAGCGGGCGTCAAAGTCTGGGGGCACCTGCTGGCAGTTGCTGATGCTGATGGCTCCTTGCAGGTAGCCTTGCAGGCGGGAGGGCATCCCTAGGCTGGCTTCCGCGTCTGCTAGGGCCCGGCTCAGGGCCCCTCGGAGTTTTCGGCGCAGGGCCCGGGCTGGGTGGTCTTGGCTTCGGCCTGGAAGCTGTTCCCAGGCCTGCTGGTCTAGGTCGAAGTGCACTACCTGGTGCAGGGCGTGAACTCCTGCGTCGGTTCTGCCGGCGACTGTGGTGTAGACCGGCTTGCGGAAGATGAGGGCTAGGGCTTCTTCGAGGACCCCTTGGACGGTGATGAGGCCAGGTTGCTTGGCCCAGCCGGCGAAGGGAGCACCATCGTAGGCAAAGTCGATTCTTACCCTCACCTGGGGCTGGTAGAGCTGGTCTGTTGATTCAGTCATGGCTAATACTTTACCCTTGGCTGCTTCAGATAGGGCTGGTAAGGATGGGGCTGGGGCCTGCTAGCCTGCTGGCTCGGGGCTGGCGTTGCAGGGAAGCAGGCAGGCAGGCCCCAGACCTATAGCAGAGGGAATGAGAAGAGGGCGGCCCGCCCCAACTGGGAAGAGCCGCCCACTGTTCCGATGGCTATATGGATTAGTCTTCGGAGATGGTCTGTGCTGCTGCACCACCGGCAGGTGCGTAACCTGCTGCTTCAGCTGATTCCTTGGTGTCGAACCAGATTTCAGCCTGGGTGTTTGCGTACCAGCGGGAGCCGGGTACGTGGTACTTCATGGAGTCAGCGTTGCCCTTGATGGTGAAGCCTTCGGGGGCTTCGCCGTTTTCGGTTGCTGCGTGTGCGCCTGCAGGCAGGTCTGAGGACTGGGCTGCTGCGGGTGCTGCTGCCTTGGTCTCTTCTGCTGCGGGTGCTGCGCTTTCGGCTACCTGGGTAGCTTCAGCAACAGCTGCTGCGGTTGCGAGGGGCTCCATGACCAGTTCGATAACTGCCATGGGGGCGTTGTCGCCCTTGCGGTTACCGATCTTGGTGATGCGGGTGTAGCCACCGGGACGCTCTGCCATGGCGGGGGCGATGACGGTGAAGAGCTCGTGGACTACGGTCTTGTTACCGATGGAGCGCAGGACCCGGCGGCGGGCGTTGAGGTCGCCCTTCTTTGCGAAGGTGATCAGACGCTCAGCGACGGGGCGCAGGCGCTTGGCCCTGGTAACGGTGGTGGTGATGCGCTTGTGCTCAAAGAGCTGCTGAGACAGGTTGTTCAGCATGATGCGCTCGTGGGTCGGTGATCCGCCGAGGCGGGGACCCTTAGTGGGAGTAGGCATAATTAATTCTCCTGGTAAGCCGTTCCTTCTACCTTGTGGGCAGGGGAACCAAAGATGTTTGACTGGTGTAAGGCTGGCGCCTTGGCTGCCGGTGTCTTAGTAGTCGCTACCGTAGCTGTCGTCGTCCTGTAGGCGGGCTGAGAGGTCTAGGCCGGCAGGTGAGTCCTTGAGAGCTAGGCCGAGCTCGGTGAGCTTTGCCTTAACTTCGTCAATGGACTTGGCACCGAAGTTACGGATATCCATGAGGTCTGCTTCACTGCGGGTGACGAGTTCACCCACGGTGTGGATGCCTTCGCGCTTGAGGCAGTTGTAGGAGCGGACGGTCATGTCTAGGTCTTCGATGGGCAGAGCCAGGTCTGCGGCCATTGACTCGTCAGCGGGTGACGGGCCAACTTCGATTCCTTCAGCGGCGGTGTTGAGTTCTCGGGCTAGGCCGAAGAGTTCAACGAGGGTGTTGCCTGCGGATGCGACTGCGTCGCGGGGAGCGATTGCTTCCTTGGTTTCGACGTCCAGGGTGAGGGAGTCGAAGTCGGTGCGCTGCTCAACACGGGTTGCGCTGACGCGGAAGGTGACCTTGAGGACAGGTGAGTAGATGGAGTCGACCGGGATTCGGCCGATTTCTGCGTCACCTGACTTGTTCTGGGCGGCTGAGACGTAGCCGCGGCCGCGCTCGATGGTCAGTTCTGCGTTGAAGTTTGCCCGGTTGTTGAGGGTTGCGATGTGGAGGTCCGGGTTGTGGATCTCTACACCTGCTGGCACCTCGATATCGCCTGCGGTAAGTTCGCCTTCGCCCTGCTTGCGCAGGTAGGCTACGACGGGCTCATCGTTTTCTGAAGAGATGGAGAGCTTCTTGATGTTCAAGATGATCTCGGTGACGTCTTCAGTGACTCCTTCTACGGTGCTGAATTCGTGCAGCACGCCGTCGATGCGGATGCTGGTGACTGCGGCACCGGGGATGGAGGAGAGGAGGGTCCGACGGAGGGAGTTACCTAGGGTGTAGCCGAAGCCGGGTTCGAGGGGCTCGATGGTGAAGCGTGAACGGTTTTCCGATACGTGTTCTTCACGCAGGATGGGGCGCTGTGCAATGAGCACTATGTTTCCTTTCGGTGAGCATCCGCTATATGAGCTCACA
>JAXDRN010000076.1:0-30289 GCA_034090985.1 Rothia sp. (in: high G+C Gram-positive bacteria)
TGTAGCGCTGGGGGTGGCGGTGCTGACAGGCTCAGCAGCATTGCCAAAGAGGCCGCAAGCGGTGAGGGTGAACATACCGACCGTGAGAGTGGCGGGTGCAAAAATGCGAGCAGGGCGCATGGATCTACTCCTTTGTGTTGCTCACCATACTAGGTGTCCCAGTGGCTGACTTGCCAGTATTACAGCCCCCGGTTGTGCCCTTAAAAGCCGGGTGCGGGCGACCGCTCTGCTGAGAAGCACGCCGGCACCCGGCTTTTCACCTGCACACGGGGTGCGAGGGTTTTAGGCCTCGGGAATGATGAGACCCTTGGTCTGGGAGACAGCGCGGTCAAAGCGGGCTGCGACGTCTTCCCAGTTGACGATGTTCCAGAAGGCCTTGACGTAGTCAGCCTTGACGTTCTGGTAGTCCAGGTAGAAGGCGTGCTCCCACATATCCAGCTGCAGCACGGGGATCAGGGCGACGGAGATGTTGCCCTGCTGGTCGTAGAGCTGCTCGATGACGAGGCGCTTACCGACGGTGTCCCAGGCCAGGATGGCCCAGCCGGAGCCCTGGATGGTGAGGGCTACGTTTTCGAAGTGGGCGCGGAAGCCGTCGAAGGAGCCGAAGTCGTTGTCGATTGCTGCTGCCAGTTCACCGACGGGCTTGTCGCCGCCCTCGGGTGAGAGGTTCTTCCAGAAGATGGAGTGGTTGGTGTGGCCGCCCAGGTTGAAGGCCAGGTCCTTGGAGAGCTTGCCGATGTTGGCGAAGTCGCCCTTCTCGCGGGCTTCTTCCATCTTTTCTAGGGCGGTGTTGGCACCGCCAACGTAGGTGGCGTGGTGCTTGGAGTGGTGTAGCTCCATGATGCGGGCTGAGATGTGGGGCTCGAGGGCTGCGTAGTCGTAGTCGAGCTCAGGCAGAAGGTACTTTTCTGACATAGTTTTTCCTTTCGTCGAAGGCCCTTCTTTGGGTCTTTCTGGCTTTAACTCTACACACTTGTGCCCTGTGGGTCACGGGAGGTTACTTGATAAGTCTGATACGTACTGGCTTCAGTTATGTGCTGCTCCCCAAAAGTTAAACCAGCCCCCCCAACAAAACCAAACACAGGACCGACTCCAGATGGGAAACAGTTCACCCAAGACAGTAGGTATCGAAGCGGGCTGCGTGCATTTGTTGCCGAAAAATTGCCTTTTCCTCTGCTTCTTGAGTACCGACTCCGCTGCCCACGGAGGGCAGCCCGGCACCGTGGCAATCATGAGGAGACCACATTGTGGCTGGGATGTTGCCGCTCTCATAGAGACGGCCAATTTCGTCAGTCCTCGGATGGCTCTAATGCCCGGTCATATGCGTCGCGTGCATCTTGGACGGCATCAAAGTATGTCTCCGACCATACTCGCAACGCGTTGAGAGGTTCGGATAGGGTTTGACCTAGTTCAGTGAGGTGGTACTCCACTCTCGGCGGCATTTCAGGGTAAAACGTCCTAGAAACCGCTCCGTCACGTTCCAGAGCTCGGAGTGTGTCTGTCAGTACTTTGCCGCTGATCCCCTCCACCGTTGCTTTGATCTCTTTGAACCGCAAGGGCCCATCCGACAACGCGATGACAATCATGGCCGTCCATTTATTCGCGATTCTCGCGAGTGAGGTACGCGAAGGACATTTCGCCATCATCACGTTCCAGTTCGTCGCAGTCATCAACATCCTTTCAACAATTCTCCTGTTAGTTACATTGAGGTAACAGGTAACCAATTGTTACCATAGGAAGGTCAGCAAAACAAATTTATTTCTTGGAGGAAAGATCCATGACTACGTCGACGACACCCCCTATTGAGGTTGTTTCCAAGTACTTTGGTGCATTGGCCGAGGGCCGTGTACAAGATGCCCTCAGCTACCTTGACCCTGATGTTAAGTGGTTCCAGCCGGGGGAAAACCGTTTCTCAGGTACCCACGTTGGTCCGGATGCTGTGTACGCCTTGATTGGCGAAATGATGACTGTCAGCCAGGGCACCTTTGCTATTGCTCCGACCGGCCCGCTGATGGTCAATGGCGATCTTGTGGTTGTCCCAGTTCACTTCACCGGTGACCGCGGCGATGTCAAGCTTGACCAAGCGGGAACTGACCTCATTACCGTGCAGCAAGGCAAGATCGTAGCTGTACATCTGTTCTCGTCCGATGGTCCAGCAGAAGACGACTTCTGGGGCCCTTCCGAATCCGTGAATAACGGATAAATCGGGTTGATTTCCTGAGAGAGGACACAAGATGACCACGACGCAAACTGCAGAAGCTTCCGCAGGCGTACCGCGTGAAGTTGTCATCATTGGGGCCGGCACTGCGCTCGGCGGTACCTGGAGTAGCAATCGGTATCCCGGAGTCCGAACGGACTGCGAGTCACGGTATTACTGCCTAACTCTCTCAGGATGTCATTGATACCTGGAACTGGAAGGAACGCTTCCCGACGGGTGGTGAGGTGCGCGAGTATGTGGAGCACTTCGCCACCCGTCTCGGGTTGCACTCAGATATTCAATTCAATTCTCGTGTTAGTGCTTTGCAGTGGGACGAGGAAGGGCAGTTCTGGGATGTAACGGTCGACTCATTGAGCGCGACGCATTCAACCGCTGAACTTCGACCCTGAACCCATTGTTGACTTTGATTATCCCTGTGATCAGAGCGCGTGAAGGCCGGTTTTCCACTTAAGGGCAAAAAGTTATCCACAGGTGGGGATAAATCTGGGGATATTCGAAGCTGGGGACTGTGAATTTCGAAGGGATTCGAAGCCTATCCCCTGCTTAGAGCCTCAGCGGGGATAGCTGGCTTCGAAAATACACGGGTGTTGTTCGAAAATAACAGCAGTGTCACTTATCCACGCCTGTGGATATACCTTGTGGATAACCCCTTTTTTAGCCCTTCTGGAGCCGCAATCCTGATGCTTTACCCACAGGCCCTGCCCCTAAATTCCCCTTCTGGTGGAAATTGTTCACAGACTTATCCACAGGTGGGGATAAGTTCCCTCTTTGTGCAGCTCAAGGCCAGGAAAGAGGGGGAAAGGGCCCCTGCCAGGGGCTTGAGGGTGTGGATAAGACCTGTGGATGGGCAGCTTTCGACCCTGCCCCTAGCTCTCTTGGGCCTCTGACCCAGCTGACCGGCCCAGCTGTCCACTATTAGCCAGGGTGAGAACCCTGCTGGGCTTATCTCCTAAGACAGACTCCCCAATCTTTGCCAAAGAGCTCACCTGCCGCTTAGTCAGCTGATCAAAGATAATCCGGCGGACTGCCTCAACATGGCCCGGGGCTGCCTCTTGGACCTTCTCAAGGCCCGGCTCCAGCAGATGGCAGATAGAGACCCGGCGGTCCTTGGCCCAGATACTGCGCTCAACAAAACCCTGCTTCTCTAGGCGGGTAACAACCCGTGACAACCTAGGAAGGAGGGTGTTCGTTTGCCTAGCTAGGTCAGTCATGGTCAGCTGATGGTCGGGGGATTCTGAGAGCATAGCTAGCACCATGTACTCTACAAAGCTCAACCCGGCGTCCTTACTGAGCTGACTTTCAAGCTGACCCGGCAGGTTAAACATGATGGAAGAAATAAAAAGCCAGCTCTCCCGCTCTTCTTCAGAGAGCCAACGGGGCTTGCTTTGGGCTGTGGGGTTCTGCTCGCTCATAGGGGTCCTTAGCCGGGGTCATATTAAGTGGGAAGTTACACCTAAGTGTAGGGTTTCTTTCAAACTACTTGCTACTTCTGTCTCAGCTACCAGCTGTGCCCAGCCCCGCAGGGGAGGGTTTCTACCCTGCCTTCAGGGAACAGTAGGCAAAAACTAAGAGGGTATCAGCCACCTCTTCAGCGATAATACAGACGCCCCCATGTCAGATTCGGGCATTAGCTGACTGAAAAGAGCATAATGGGAACTAGACCGAGTGCAGACATAACCTAAGGAGAGGCATGACCCAGACGCCTCACAGAGATCCCCTCTTTTCCCGGGGATCCTACGCAGAAACAAGCCGCATCTCAGAAATCATCCGCAAGGAATCGGTAGGTGGCTTCATTCTTCTGGCCGCCACCGTCCTAGCCCTGGTTTTGGCTAACTCCCAGGCAGCTGACTTCTACCAGAGCATCCGTGATACTGAACTGGGCCTTGAAATCCCAGGCTTTAGCCACCTTCTGATGAACGTTCACCTCTGGGCAGCTGACGGCCTACTGACCGTCTTCTTCTTCCTCACCGGCCTAGAGCTGAAAAAGGAATTCGTTGTCGGTGACCTCAGGGATCCGGGCAAGGCCGTGGTCCCTATTGTGGCCGCCTTCGGCGGAGCCATGACCCCGGCCATCCTCTACTTCGCCGTAAACCACTCAAACCCCAGTGCAGCCCAGGGCTGGGCTATCCCGGCAGCTACCGATATTGCCTTCGCTGTTGCTGTTCTAGCCGGGGTAGGCACCTTCCTACCGGCAGCCCTGCGCACCTTCCTGCTGACCCTGGCCGTAGTCGATGACCTGATCGCTATTGTTATCATCGCCCTCTTCTACACCAGCAGCTTCCACGCCTGGTACCTTATTGCCTCAATCCTGCCCATTGGTGCCTACTTCTGGCTAACCCACAAGCATGAGGGCTTCTTCCACACCCGCCCCTGGGCTGCCTGGGTGATCCTCCTTCCCCTAGGCCTTATTACCTGGGCTCTCTTCCTCGAATCTGGAATCCACGCCACTATTGCAGGCGTTATTCTAGGCTTCTGCGTACCGGTACGCATGACCGATCAGGCCCGGCAGGCCCAGGCCCACTCCAGCCTGGCTGAAACCCTAGAGCACCGGCTGCGCCCCCTCTCAACCGGCTTCTGCGTACCTGTCTTTGCCTTCTTCTCAGCCGGTGTGGCTGTAGGCGGCTGGGAGGGCCTGCGCACGGCCCTAGCTGACCCGGTAGCCCTAGGCATCATTCTGGGCCTGGTCGTCGGTAAGACCATTGGCATTACCGGAACCACCTGGCTCATTACCCGCTTCCGGGGGGTTAACCTTGACCCCGACATTAAGTGGATTGACGTTATAGGCCTGGCAGTAACGGGCGGTATCGGCTTTACGGTTTCAATGCTGGTTGCTGAGCTTTCCTTTGAGCACGGCTCACTCCACACAGAAGACGCCAAGGTCGGCATCATGCTCGGCTCCCTGGTTGCCGCCCTGATCGGTGCTGCTATCCTTTCTCAACGCAATCAGCACTACAAGAAAATTGCCCAGAAGGAAAGCCTGGATCAAAACCAGGACGGCATCCCAGATGTCTTTACCGACAACACCAGCGCTCCCCCACCCCAGACCCCCTAGAGATCTCTCAGCACCAGGGCCCCGTTTGCACACGGGGCCCTTGTCTGTGAGAATTACCCCTGGTGCCTACTGACCCATACACCGGTAGGGCCTGCTGACCTAGAGGGGATTCTGCCCCTACGAGCAGCACCTTTATTCGACCTGACCTGATCCCAAACCAGGACTGGCCGATTCCTCATAAGATATGGAGCACGCATGGATTTTCTGCTCAATGCAGTGAACTGGATCAATGAATCCACCGCTGGGGCTACTCAACTAGTAACAGGGATTTCTGACTTTCTCTGGGCTAACTTCCTCATGTACGCCCTGGTTCTTGTTGGCCTAGGCATCACCATCGCTACCCGCGGTGTTCAGTTCCGCTCCCTGGGTGAAATGTTCCGCACCCTCAAGGACCCTGCCGGCACAGAGTACAACGGTAAGAAGAGCATCTCCGCCTTCCGGGCCTTCACGGTTTCTGCCGCCTCCCGCGTAGGGGTGGGCAACATCGTGGGTGTAGCCATGGCTATTACCCTGGGCGGCCCTGGGGCTGTTTTCTGGATGTGGGTTATTGCCTCAATCGGTGCAGCCTCAGCCTTTGCAGAGTCCCTGCTAGGTCAGCTCTATAAGCGCCGGGGTGAAGATTCCTACATCGGCGGCCCCGCCTACTACATGGCCCGAGGCCTTAACGCCCGCTGGCTAGGTCTTATCTTTGTGGCCTTCATTGTTATCACCTACGCCTTCGTCTTTGTTGCTGTTCAGACCAACGCTATTGTTGGTGCAACCGCAACCTCTTTCGGCCTTGATGCCTCAGATCCTAGCGCCATGGGCTTCCGGGTTGCTGTAGGTGCTGTTATTGCCCTCATTTCTGCCCTGATCATCTTCGGCGGTATCCGGGCTATCTCTTCAGTTACTGAGATCATGGTTCCCTTCATGGCCGTCCTTTACCTGGGCCTGGGCCTGATCATTGTTAGCATGAACCTAGGTGAGGTCCCCGCTGTACTGGGCGCCATCTTCGCTGGCGCCTTCGGCCTAGAAGAGTTCACCACCGGCACTATCATTGGTGTCATCACCCAGGGTATGCGCCGCGGCCTGCTCTCTAACGAGGCCGGTATGGGTACTGCCCCCAACGCCGGTGCAACCGCCTCTATCTCTCACCCGGCCAAGCAGGGCTTTGTTCAGGCCCTGGGCGTCTACTTTGACACCATGCTGGTCTGCTCTGTTACCGCCTTCATTGTTCTGGTAGCTGGCAACATTCCCTACGGTGATAAGAGTGCAGCTGGCACCCTGACCCAGACCGCCCTATCTAACCACCTAGGTGAGTGGGCTGTTCACTTCCTGACTGTTGCTATTGCCCTCTTTGCCTTCTCTTCCATTATCGGCAACTACTACTACGGTGAATCAAACATCCGTTTCGTTACCGAAAAGCACCTGCCCATGAACATTTTCCGGGTTCTGGTTATTGTCTTTGTCTTCTTCGGTGCAATTGCCTCCCTAGACCTGCTCTGGAACCTAGCTGATCTGCTCAACGGCGGCATGGTGATCGTTAACCTGACCGCTGTCTGCCTGCTCATGCCTAAGGTCACTAAGTTGCTGCGCAACTACGAGGCCCAGCGTAAGGCCGACCTTGAGCCAGTCTTCCAGGCTTCTGACCTGCCAGAGATTGAAAACCTGGACGCCTGGGATGGCAGCGATGAGCTGACCCAGCGTTCCTATTGGGAGGACTACGATCGGCAGCAGGCTCAGAAGAAAGCCAGCAAGTAGTTAAGAAACCTTCCTCATCAGGATCAGTGCCGCAGGTTTAGCCTCTCTGCTGAATCTGCGGCATCTTGCTTGATGAAGGCTCAATATTTCCCTCTGAGGGGGCCCTAGGGGCCCCTCTTCCTTTCTTTCGGAGCATGTCCCCAGAAGCGCTGGCCCCCTGTGGCCCTATACTGAAAGCTGTTCTTAACCACCACCGGGGCAGGTAGGGAGAATCTTTTTCTTCGAAACTCTAGGATTTTGCCTGGCCCCACCGCAGAGGATGATCTTTAGCGATAATGACCAACGATTTTCACCACAAGGGCCTGGCAGCTGGCCGTCTAGGGCTGGCTTCTTCAACCGTTATCGGGGTAGCCTCCACAGCCCCCATGTATTCCCTGGCCGCCTCTATTGGCTTCATTGTGATAGCGGTAGGCTATCAGGCCCCTATAGCCCTGATTTTAGGCTTTATTCCCATGCTCCTAACGGCCCTGTCCTATAAGGAGCTCAACCAGGCGGTTCCTGATGCTGGCACCGTCTTCACCTGGGGATCAAAGGCCTTTGGCCCCCGACTAGGCTGGATATCAGGCTGGGGTGTAATCGTCTCTGGTGTCATTGCCATGGCTAACCAGACCCAGATTGCTGCTATCTACTTTTGGCTCCTTCTAGGCCAGGATGAGCTGGCTGAGAATAAGCACGTCATTGTTGCAACCGGTGTTCTGGTCATTGGCCTCACCACCTGGATTTCTTACCGCAACATTGAGGCCGGTTCTAGTACCCAGTGGCTCCTGGTGGGAATCCAATATGTGGCTATTATCCTTCTCGCCTTGGGTGTTTTTAATGCCCTGGCCTCCGGGGCTACCGAGGGCTACCAGTTTGAGATGAGCTGGTTTAACCCCCTTGAAGCTGGCTTTAGTGAGATGGTTCAGGCAATTCTGATCGCTATTTTTATTTACTGGGGCTGGGATACCTGCCTAGCTATTAGTGAAGAGACCAAGGATCCGCGCCGCATTCCGGGCCGGGCAGCTGTTCTCTCCAGCTCTATTTTGGTGGTCACCTACGTTTTTGTTACCGTTGTTGCCCTCATCTATGCCGGGGCTGGCTCAGAAGGTATCGGCCTAGCTAACCCGAATAACTCTGATGATGTTTTCACCCCCTTTAAGGATGCCGCCCTTGGCTCCTGGGGCTGGGTGATTATCCTGGCGGTTGCAGTTTCTGCCCTCGCTACCTGCCAGACCACCATCCTTCCTTCCTCTCGGGGGATTTTTGCTATGGCGGTCTACCGGTCTATTCCGGCTAAGTTTGGGGATGTTCACCCCCGCTTTAAGACCCCTAAGACCTCTACCCTCTACATGGGTCTTTGTTCTGCCCTCTTCTATGCGGGGATGACCTACATCAGTGAGAACATGCTGGCCGACACGATTGAGGCTGCCAGCGTTGCGGTGGCCTTCTACTATGCGGTGACCTCTTTCTCTTGCATTAAGTACTACCGGGGCCAGATTTTCACCAGCGCCCGCAATGTGGTTTTCCGCCTGCTGATTCCGGCAAGCGGGGGGCTGCTGATGACCGGTATTCTGCTGATTTCTCTTGTTAATATGGCTGATCCTAACTACGGTTACACCCAGCTTCTGGGCACCAGCGGGGTTTTTGTTACTGCGGTTCTTTCCTTTGCGATTGGTTTTGGGATTATGGCCCTGCTGATGAGCAGGGAGGACTGCAAGCCCTTCTTTAGGGGGGAGACTCTGAATATGGAGACTAAGGTGAAGGTTCCTGAGTCAGCTGATTTGGATCAGGCCCTCTAGCAGGCTTCTACTCCTGTTTCCTAGACCTGTGCCAGCTAAACGGCCGACAAATTAACGGAAGACACCCCCGGTGGCTGGAATATTGAAAAATATTTCTCCAAGTCAGCCGGGGGTTGTCTTTAGTGTTTTGCCTTGTCAGACCGGGTTTTGTGGACAAATCCCCAGAAGGGCAGAAAAACCTCCCCTATTTTGTGGGCAAATCTACCGCTTTCCCGCCCCTTGAGCTGGCATACTGGGTGTAGCAGGTTTGGAAGAGTTTGGGCTGACAAGCCTGCAATTCAGAGTATGAGTGTGTTTCAATTTTTTCGTCTCTGATAGCTGTCCGCAGGGGTGCGGACAGTGCCCTCAAGTGGAGGCGGGCCCCGTGGGAAGGGCTCGTCTCCACTTTTTTATGCCCTTTCACCTGGCCGAAGAAAATTAGTCCCCTAAGCTACCCACATTCCCTATCTCTGTCAGCTATCCTAAACAGGCAAACACACTGCATTAAGACACAGGAAATGAGGAAGCATGGCTTCTCCCCTCACTCGCCGCCTAGCAGCCCTCACTGCCAGCGGAGCCAGCATTATCGCCCTGGCCCTCACTCCCCTTTCCGGGGCGCAGGCAGCTGAAGAGACGAGCACCTTAACCCTGCTCAACATCAACGACTTCCACGGCCGTATCTCAAGCAATATCGCCCTGGGCCTAGCCAACACCATCCAGACAGAACGGGCAGCAGCAGCTGGCCAGGGAGGAAGCCTTCTCCTCTCCGCTGGAGACAACGTTGGGGCCTCCCTCTACGCTTCAAGCGTCCAAGATGACCAGCCCACCCTTGAATACCTCAACGCCCTAGGCCTTGAAGCCAGCGCCGTAGGCAACCACGAATTCGACCGGGGCATGGATGACCTTCTGAACCGGATTATCCCCGCCTCTTCCTTCACCTACCTGGGTGCTAACGTTCTGAACGCCCAGGGCGAACCAGCCCTAGACCCCTACTACATCACAGAAGTAGAGGGAACCACGGTTGCTGTTATTGGGGTAGTCACCACCGAAACCCCCCAGCTGACTGACCCCTCCCGCCTGGCAGGCCTAACCTTTGCCGACCCGGTTGCAACCGTCAACCAGTACGCCAGCCAGCTCTCTGACGGCAAGGCCGAAAATGGTGAAGCTGATGTCATCATCGCCGAATACCATGAGGGCGTTGACACCAGCAACACCGGCACCGATCAGATCATCAACCAAACCAGCCCTGCTGTTGATGCTATTTTTACCGGCCATACCCACCAAACCTACGTCCTTGACACCCCTGTCCCCGGCCAGGAGGGCAAGACCCGGCCAGTTATTCAGACCGGCAACTACGGTGACAACCTGGGCAAGGTAGTACTCACCCTTGACAGTGAAGGCCAGGTCAGCAGCTACAAGGCTGAGCTGCTAGCCCGCCTAGCTGCCCCCACAGCCGAGCAGATTGAAGCAGACCCCGTCCTGGCCCATGTCACCGACTTGATCACTGAGGCTAACGACTACGCCACTAAGGAAGGCTCTGTTGAGGTTGGCCAGCTCACCGCTCCCATCACCACCGGCTACGACCCCACCAAGGGCAGCCAGGGCGGTTTTGATGTGCGCAACTACGAATCCACCATGGGCCACCTGGTAGCTGACATGTACCTGGCTGCTGCCAACTCAACCGGCCGCACCCCAGCTGACCTGGGTATCGTCAACCCCGGAGGCCTGCGCGATGAGCTGCCTGGTGGCCTGCGCACCTCCCTAGGCCTGGCCATTAACCAGAAGATTCGGGTCATGGACCTGGTCAATGTCACCCCCTTCGCCAACAACCTGTGGACTACCGAACTCACCGGAGCCCAGCTCAAGCAGGTCCTTGAAGAGCAGTGGCAGCAGACCGCTGACGGTCAGATGGCCGCCCGCCCCTACCTACAGCTGGGCCTATCCTCTAACGTCACCTACACCTACACCGGTTCAGCTGACGCTGAGGGCTACGCCAGCCGGGGGTCACACATTCTTGATATCTACGTCAATGGGGTCAAGGTTGAAGCTGATGACCGCTTCACTGTTGCTATCCCCAGCTTCCTACTCGGTGGGGGCGATAACTTCACTACCCTAGCCCAGGGCAGCAACCCTAAGGACACAGCCCTGGTTGATTCAGATGCCTTCATCTCTTATGTAGAGCAGGCCGGCACTCTTTCCCCCCGGGCTGCCAAGCAGGCTGTTCGGGTTGAGGGCCTAGCTGAAAGCTACTCCACTGATGGAAAGCTGACCCTCTCCCTCTCTGACCTGAATGTTCGTAGCTTCGGTGCCCCTACGCTCAGCGAGCTGCGGGCAACCCTGGGTGGCCGTGATATTGGCACTGTGACTGTAGCCCAGGACGGTAGCGCAGAACTTTCCCTGGACCTAGCAGGCAAGGGCCTGAGTGAGGGTACCCACGAGCTTGTTCTGAGCGATACAAGCGGCACTACTGGCACCCAGATTCACCTTTCCCTTACCCTGGTTGCCTCCAGCACTCAGCCTAGCCCTGAGCCCACCGAACCTAGCCCTAGCCCCTCGGTAGAGCCCACCGCTAGCCCTTCTGCTGAACCTACTGCTAGCGCCTCGGCTGAACCTACCGCTAGCGCCTCAGCTGAACCTACTGCTAGCGCCTCAACAGAGCCCACTGCTAGCCCCTCAGCTGAACCTACTGCTAGCCCCTCAGCAGAACCCACCGCTAGCGCCTCAGCTGAACCTACTGCTAGCGCCTCCCCTGAGGCCACTGCTAGCCCCTCAGCAGAGGCCACTATCACCCCCGCTGAGGAGGCCCCTGTAGCTTCTCAGAATGACAGCAGCTCAACTCTTACCCCCCTAGAGCCTGTCTTTGAATACAAGAACTGTGCAGCTGTCTGGGCTGATTTGGGCCGTCCCATTAATGAGGGCGAGCGCGGTTTCCATGCCGGCCTGGATGCAGATGGCGATAAAACAGGGTGTGAGCGCAATCCTGACTACAGCAATCTGACGGAAGATGGCAGCTATGTTTCTAGCTGGACTTCTGGGGGTGCTACTGGTTCCTATACTTCTTCATCCTCTTACCTGGCTCAGACCGGTTTTGGCTCCCTGGGTCTGCTGGCCCTGGCGGGTCTTGGTCTTCTGGCT
Source organism: Rothia sp. (in: high G+C Gram-positive bacteria) (assembly GCA_034090985.1). Classification (GTDB taxonomy): domain Bacteria; phylum Actinomycetota; class Actinomycetes; order Actinomycetales; family Micrococcaceae; genus Rothia. The sequence goes on from JAXDRN010000076.1 coordinate 11,903, forward strand.
GGTGCTGGTCTGATTCTTGCTGGTCGCTCTAGCCGGGCTTAAGCCCCTAGTATGGGAGGTATGGTTCTAGTTTTTCCTTCCTCCCTACCTCCTGCCGTCGCCCCTGTGGCGGCGGCAGGAGGTTTTTTAAGTGCTGCTGATCAGGTAGCCGGGCAGTTGACTCTGGTGGGCTGGGTTTTTTACCCCCTGCTCTTTTTCGGTGTTGCCCTCATGCTTTTTTGTGTGCTGACGATTCACCGGCAACCTCATTTGACTGAGCTGCAGAAGCTTAAGTGGCTCCTCTTTACCCTCTTTCTGCCCTTTGTTGGGCCCTTGGCCTACTTGTTGAGGTTGCGGGCTGACCGGCGGGCGGGGCGGCTGGAGCCCTCCTCTGACTCCCAGACCCCCTAAACCGTATGTACCAGCTAAACCGGATGTACCAGCAGGCTCTGTAAGTCCTCAAATTCTCTGCGGATTTACAGAGCCAGTTGGTACGTAGGGAGAGGGGAGGGGTGGACGGACGGCTGGGCGGAGGGCTGGGTAGGCGGCGGAGGGCTGGGTAGAAGGGAAGAAAGTGTGCGCGGGGTCTATGGCCCCTCAGGAGCCTCAGGCAGTATCCTTAGGAGCAGCACAAGCTCTTTTACTCAACTTGCACAGAGGAGACCTTATGGCCGGTGGTTTAGCGGCTTTACTCGATGACATCGCAGCCCTTGCAAAACTAGCTGCAGCAAGCGTTGATGACGTAGCAGCAGCAGCTGGCCGCGCCAGCGTCAAGGCTGCTGGTGTGGTGGTAGACGACGCAGCAGTCACCCCCCAGTACGTTCAGGGCATTGAGCCCAAACGAGAGCTGCCCATTATTAAAAGCATCGCTTTTGGGTCCCTGCGCAATAAGCTACTTTTCATTCTGCCTGCTGCCCTTCTACTCAGCCAGTACCTGCCCTGGGCCCTCACTCCCCTCCTCATGCTAGGTGGTAGCTACCTCTGCTTTGAGGGGGCTGAAAAGGTTCTTGAGCTTTTCTCTAAGAAGGATCATGCCCAGGCAGAAGAGGCCCCTGTCCTTCTTCAGGGTGAGGAGGCTGAGAAGAAGGTTATTTCTGGGGCTGTCCGCACCGACTTCATCCTCAGCGCTGAAATCATGGTCATTGCCCTCAACGAGGTTGCCTCTGAGGGTTTCTGGTCTCGGGCCGCTATTTTGGCTCTGGTAGGTATTGGTATTACTCTTCTGGTCTATGGCGCAGTTGGCCTGCTCGTCAAGATGGACGATATTGGTTTGGCAATGGCCCAGCGGGAGTCTGCTGGGGCCCAGAAGTTCGGCCTAGGCCTGGTTAAGGCCATGCCTGTGGTCATGAACATTATTTCTGTGGTGGGCACCTTCGCTATGCTCTGGGTTGGTGGCCATATTATTCTGCTGGGCCTTTACGACATGCACTGGTGGGCTGCCCCCTACGAGCTGGTTCATCATCTTGAAGAATTCGGGCATCATCTACCGGTTATGGCCGGTGCAGCTTCCTGGCTGATCAATACCTTCTGCTCTATGGTCTTTGGTCTTATCTGGGGTGGCATCATTGCCAGCGTCCTTCATTTCCTGCCGGGCAAGAAGCACCACTAGCCCCTAGTCTTTCTAGGCACAGGGCGCCCCTCCTTAGAAGAAAGGGGGGCGCCCTTTTGCTTTCCATCTAGAAGTCCCTGAGGGCAGAAAAAAACCCGTTCCCCCTAGCTCTCACTAGGAAAAACGGGTTTTTACTCTCTGTGCGCAAGGGGGGACTTGAACCCCCACGATCTTGCGATCACTGGCACCTGAAGCCAGCGCGTCTGCCAATTCCGCCACTTGCGCCTATGTATTTATCTGCTCCTTGAAGAAGCAACGAAGATAACTATACACACCTATCCTGGAGCCTGTCCAACCCTGGCTCAATGGTATGTATCACACCAATGGGGCTTTCTTGGTCTTCTTCCCTCAGATACCAGCCGACTATCAGCTATTCTCGGGGACTTTTTAGACTTAACCGCTAAACTAGAGGCTTAGACTCTAGGCTTCTTATAGGCCTAGGGGTAGGTTATGAGGGATTCCCAAGCCTGGGTATCCACAGTAGGTGAGCAGCCGAAGGAGGTAGGCATGGGCTTCATTGAAAAACTTGAACAGGGCCTAGAAAAGGCAGTGCGGGGCACCTTCAGCAAGGGCGGCTCCTTTGAGCCGGTTGATATCGCCAACCGCCTACGCACAGAGATGGACAACAAGGCCTACGCTGTAGCCAACGGTCGCACCATTGCCCCTAATGTGTTTACTGTTGAGTTTTCTTCCTCAGATTTTTCCCGGGCCCAGGAATGGGGAGTTCCCCTCGCTGAGGAACTCTGTGACGTTGTTATCCGCCATGCCCGGGCCCAGGGCTACTCCCTGAGGGGGGCTGTACGGGTCACCTTCTCCCTCAACCAGGAGCTTGAGACCGGCAGTTTTGATCTCACAGGGAGCCAGCAGAAGGTTGCCTCTCCTGCCGAGGCCCCCAGCCCCCAGCAGGCTCAGCCAGCTGGCCAAAGCCTACCCGATCGGATTACCCGCCCAGCCCCAGACCCCTCTACCCAGCCGGTTCCAGCCTCCCAGCTACCCCAGACCCCTGCCCGTCAGGCCCAGCCTCAGGTTGTTCTTGACATCAACGGCAAAAGGCTAGCGGTCAAGGACCTTCCCGTGACCCTGGGGCGGGGTTCCCAGGCTGATATTAGGGTTGATGATACGGGTGTTTCCCGGCTGCATCTAGAAATTATCCAGCAGGATAAGACCTACCTGGCTGTTGATTTGGGCTCCACCAATGGCTCTTACATTAATGGGCAGCGTCTCTTAGGTAGGGCAGAGCTGACCCACGGGACTGTGATTGAAATGGGTCGGGCCCGTATTGTTTTTCGCCTCATGGTTCCTAGGGGGTAGCTGATGGCATCTGAAATCACTGTTACTGTTTTACGTTTTGCCTTTTTGGTTCTGCTCTGGCTCTTTGTTTTTCTGGTGCTGACCTCTTCCCGGCGGGATTTGGGGGTGGGGCGCAATGTTCGTACGGCCCGGGCCCAGCTTGATTCCACTCTTGGACCAGCTACCCCGGCCCATCCTGAGCCCTCCCCCCTTCCGCCAACCCGCCCCTCTGAGCTGACCATCATCGACGGGCCTCAGGCTGGCGCCAGCATGCGCCTGGGTGACCTTCCAGTGACCATTGGTCGGGCCACCGATATTGAAGTTTCCCTCAACGACGACTACGCCTCAGGCCGCCATGCCCGCCTCTTCCCCCAGGGATCTCACTGGTTCTTAGAAGATATGGGGTCTACTAATGGCACCTTTATTGGTTCCCAGCGGCTAACCCGGGCAACCGCCCTTGAAGTTGAACAGGTTTTTCGGGTGGGCCGAACTAGTTTGATGTTGAAAGCCTAAGCATGAGTGTTGCCTTCCGTTTTGCTGCCCGGTCAGATGTTGGCCGGGTCCGCTCTAAAAATGATGATTCAGCCTACGCCGGCCACTATCTAGCTGTTGTTGCCGATGGCATGGGCGGTCACGTTGGCGGCAATGTGGCCTCAGCGACCACAGTCCTTGACCTGGCCCCCCTAGACCGGTCTGGCTACGAGGGCAATGCCGGTGTTTACCTGGCCGATGAGATCGTTAACGCCAATATCATCATGAATGAGCTTGTTGGCCTTAATCCCCGCCTGGCAGGGATGGGCACTACCTGCACGGCCCTGCTGCTTGACGGAAAGACCATTGAACTAGCCCATATCGGTGATTCCCGGGCCTACCGCCTGCGCGGAGAGGTTTTTGAGCAGATCACCACCGATCACACCTTTGTACAACGCCTCCTTGAGGAGGGCAGGATCAGCCCTCAAGAGGCTGAATCCCACCCCCATAAGAACGTGATTATGCGGGTACTCGGTGACGTTGATGCCTCACCAGAACTTGAGCTGCTGACCCTAGATACAGAGCTGGGCGAGAGGTGGCTGCTGAGCTCTGACGGCCTAGATGCTGTAGTGCAGGTTCAGGAGATTGAGGCTCTGGTCCGCTCCACCCCAGATCTAGAGGCCCTGGTTGACCAGCTCCTTGCCCTAACCTTGGAGCGGGGAGCCCCAGATAATGTGACGGTACTGGCCCTAGAGGTGGTTGATTCAGCCTCTTTAGCTGCCGATATCACAGCCCCCCAGCCCCAGCTGAAGGTACGCCGCTACGCTGAGGACGGCAGCCTGTTGGATCAGGATTCTGCTGACCCTCAGGAGCAGGCCCGCCGGGCACCTTGGCAGCGGCGGATGCCCCAGCACGCTAAGGTTCACAATGCCCTGCGTTTAGGCAAGTGGAGGGGGGAGTCCTTTACAGACGGAGTCCTGAACGCCATGACCGTTCGGGCTGGTGTTGACCAGGCCCCGACCCCGTCTGAGACTGACCCCTCCCCTACCCCGGCTGCTATCTTGCGTCAGGAGCTAGCAGAACGGCCCCACCAGCTGGTGGGGGCTGCTGCCAATGCAACCCAGACGGGCATGATTCCAACCGTGACGGCCCGTAGCGCCAGGAGCTTAAGTTCCCTGTCCCAGCAGCAGGAGAACCTGGAGCCAGCTGAACTACCTGAGGAATACCAGCAGGCCCTGAGCCACCAGCTGGAGCCCTCTGCCCCCCGCTGGCCCCTGCGTCTTTTTGTGGCTGCCCTAACCTTCATTCTGGTTTTCGCCACGGCCCTGAGCTTTGTTTTATGGACTAAGTCCCAGTTCTTCGTAGGTGTTCAGGATGACCGGGTTGCTGTTTTCAATGGAATTAACCAGAATCTGGGGCCCTTTAGCCTGCATACGGTGGTTGAAGAGACTGACATTCCGGTTGCTTCCTTGCCGGACTTCTCTCAGACCCTTGTAGAAAATTCGATTCAGGCCACCAGCCGGCAGGAGGCTGAACAGATTGTGAGCAATCTGCGGGCCCAGCTGGCTGAGCCTGAGGTGTCCACCCCGGCAGCTAGCCCTTCTGCCTCGAGCTCTGCTTCGGCCCTACCTTAAGGACCTGACCTATGAGTTTCCTATCCGCCTCAAACAAGTCTGACCTACCCCGTAGCCGCCGCTTCACCGAGTTTTTCCTTTCCCTTCTGGCTCTTTCCCTCTGCCCGGTAGCGATCTACCTGGTAGACCCTCAGACGGCCCTCGACAGCGGCATGTGGCTTCAGGCCCTGCTGGTTCAGGGAATCGGCGCCCTGCTGATTCACCTGGTTCTGCTCTGGCGGGCCCGCTATGCTGACCCTTTCATTCTGCCCCTGGCCCTGGCCCTTAACGGCCTAGGTTTGGCCATGATTTACCGGATTGATCTGACCACTCCGGCCAATGCTGGGGGAACCCAGTTGGTCTGGACTGGTCTGGCCATGCTAACTGCAGCCTTCCTGCTGATTCTTCTCAAGGACCACCGGGTCTTAAGGAAAATTACCTATATTTCCTTAGTGGCATCTATTCTTCTGCTGCTCCTTCCCCTTCTTCCCTTTATCGGTCTAGAAATCAATGGGGCCAGAATCTGGATTTCGCTGGCTGGGCGAACCTTCCAGCCCGGTGAGATTGCCAAGATTACCCTTGCAATTTTCTTTGCAGGCTACCTTTCAACCCACCGGGATTTGATTATGCTGGCCGGCAAGCGAATAGGGCCGGTTCGCCTTCCCCGCTTCAAGGACCTGGCCCCCATGTTCATTGCCTGGTTTGTCTCTTTGGCGGTTCTGGTCTTCCAGCGGGATCTTGGCTCTGCCATCCTCTTCTTTGGTATCTTCCTGGCCATGCTCTACCTGGCCACAGGTAGCTTTACCTGGGTAGCTTTGGGCCTGGGTTTTGTGGGGGCTGGTGGGCTCTTGGCCTATAACTTCATCTCCCATGTCTACTACCGCATTAACTCCTGGGTTCATGCCTTTGACCCTGAAATCTACAACCAGCCCTTGGGTGGTTCTGGGCAGATTGTTCAGGGGCTCTTTGGCCTTGCCTCTGGTGGCCTCTTTGGCCGGGGCTGGGGCAATGGGCGACCAGACCTGGTCTCATATTCCAATTCAGACATGATTATCACGGCTCTGGGTGAAGAGCTGGGTCTACTAGGCCTGGGGGCTATCCTCATGCTCTTCCTGCTCCTGGTTTCCCGCGGCTTTAGGGCCGCCCTAGGAACCAGGGACGCCTTCGGCAAGCTCCTTGCAGCTGGCTTCTCAGCCCTGATCGTGATTCAGCTTTTTGTAGTGATTGGTGGTGTCACCCGTCTGATTCCTCTGACCGGCTTGACCACCCCCTTCATGTCAGCTGGCGGCTCCTCCCTGCTCTCTAACTGGATTATCCTTGCCCTGCTTCTGGCGATCTCCCATACAGCCCGGGCCCCCCACGTTGTAGAAGAGTTTGAGGCGGCAGAGAGCATTGACCATCAGGATTACGAGCCTGAAGGGGCAACATCTATCATTTCTCGAATCACAGAAACCAAGCATGGAGGAGGTGCTGCTGGTGAATAAGGCTATCCGTCGAACCTGGATTGCAGCTGCCTGTATCTTTGTCCTACTGCTGGGCACTCTTACCTATATCCAGTTCTTTGATGCTAAAAACCTGCAGGCTAACAGCTGGAACTCCCGTTCCCTCTACGAAAGCTACGGCTCCCAGCGGGGTTCCATTCTGGTTGATGGGGTTGAGATTGCCTCCTCTGTTGAATCCAATGACGGTTACGCCTACCAGCGAACCTACTCCCAGCCTGAACTCTATGCAGGCCTAACCGGCTACTTCTCTTCTATCTACGGAGCAACCGGCCTAGAGTCTGCCATGAATGATCAGCTTTCAGGCAATTCTGATGCCCAGTTCTATGACCGGCTCGCCCAGATGTTTACAGGCAACACTGCCCAGGGCGCCAGCGTTGAGCTGACGATCGACGCCGAACTGCAGCAGCTAGCCTATGAGCTCCTTGAGGGCTATAAGGGGTCGATTGTGGCCCTTAACCCTCAGACCGGTGAGATTCTAGCGATGGTCTCTACCCCCTCCTATGACCCTAACGCCCTCTCCTCCCACAATGCCGAGTCGGTCCTGGCCCAGTATGCTGCCCTCAATGAGGACAGCAACCACCCCCTCTATAACCGGTCCATTGCCGGTAATACCTACTCACCGGGTTCAACCTTTAAGATTATTGACGCAGTAGCGGCCCTTGAATCGGGTAAGTACACGGCTGATTCTCAGATTCCTAACCCCCAGAATCTGCCGCTACCTAATACCACTATTAGCCTGCCTAACTACACCGGTGGCCAGTGCTCAAGTCGTACCTCAGCCACGATTGAGTGGGCCCTGGCCCAGTCCTGCAACACTCCCTTCGCGCAGATTGCTATGGATCTGGGTGAAGAAACCATTGCCCAGACAGCCAGCAACTTTGGCTACGGCCAGGACCTTCAGATTCCTTTGACGGTTTCTCAGTCTGTTTTCCCTACCAATATGGAAGACAGCCAGCTGGCCCAGGCTTCTATTGGCCAGTACGATGTGAAGACAACCCCCTTGCAGGTTGCCATGATGAGTGCAGCTATTGCCAACGATGGTGTACAGATGAAACCTAACCTGATCCGCTCTGTTAAGTCCCATAACCTCAGTTCCCTCTACGAGTTTTCCGCTGAAGAGCTACGACGCTCCACCTCTGCCGATGTGGCTAACCAGGTCACTGACTGGATGGTCAATGGGGTAACTAACGGAATCGCTTCAGCTGCCGCTGTGGATGGGGTCAAGGTGGCCGGAAAAACAGGTACAGCTGAAATTGGTGATTCAGGTTTAAATAATTCTTGGTTCACGGGTTTTGCCCCAGCTGACAATCCTCAGGTGGCAATAGCTGTAGTGTATGAAGATGTAGATGTGACCACTGGAGCGCAGCTGGCTGCGCCCGCAGGCAAGAAACTTTTTGAGGCGGTGTTGAATAAGTGAGGCCTTCAGCTGATGTGACTCTTGGTGGTCGCTACACCCTAACTGAACGTATCGCAATTGGCGGTATGGGAGAGGTCTGGAAGGCCCGCGATAAGGTACTGGGCAGGACCGTCGCTGTAAAGATTCTGAAAGAGGAATACACCGGTGATCCTGGCTTCCTAGAACGCTTTCGGGCTGAGGCCCGCCACACTGCCCTGCTCAACCACCCAGGTGTTGCTAACGTCTTTGACTACGGTGAAGAGGACGGCTCAGCCTACCTGGTGATGGAGCTAGTCCCCGGCGAGCCTTTGTCTAATATTATTGAGCGGGATAAGCAGCTACCTGCTGACCGGATCCTCAATATTATGGCCCAGACAGCCCGGGCCCTGGCTGCCGCCCACGCCCAAGGCCTCGTCCACCGGGATGTTAAGCCAGGGAACCTGATTATCACCCCAGATGACAGGGTTAAGGTCACTGACTTTGGGATTGCCCGCCTAGCCGACCAGGTTCCACTGACAGCTACCGGTCAGGTGATGGGCACAGCCCAGTACCTGGCCCCTGAGCAGGCAACCGGTCAGCAGGCAACCCCTTCTTCTGATATGTACTCTCTGGGCATTATCGGCTACGAGTGCTTAGCTGGCCGCCGCCCCTTTACTGGCGAGTCCCAAATTGCTATTGCCCTAGCCCAGGTCAATGACCCACCCCCGCCCCTGGCCCAGGATATTCCTGCCCCGGCGGCGGCTTTGATGATGTGCCTGCTCTCTAAGGACCCAGCTGATCGACCTGAAACAGCTACAGCCTTAGCCTCAGCTATTGACGCTATTCGCCGCCGCGACATCCCTGCCGCCTTGAAGGCTGTTCCCCCCTTGGGTAAGTTCCTGCCCCAGGGGTCGGCTACCGATGCTACTGAGCCTCTAGCTCCCCTCACGGCCCCTACCAGCCTGGTGCCCCCGGTGACTCGTTTTGGTTCTGGGGCCCACTATGAGCCTGAGCCTACGACGGCTAGGGTTCCTAGCGCTTCGACCCGCCAGCCCCTGACCTACCAGGCCCCTGTGGCCCCTGCCCAGAAGGCCAGCCCCTGGGGCTGGGTCTCCCTGGTCTTAGCCCTTCTTCTGGCTGGGGCTGTAGCCTGGTTCCTTCTGGCCGGTCAAGCCCAGCAGGATGATTCTGCTAGCCCTTCACCAACAGCTTCTGGAACAGTTTCTACGGTCAGCGCCTCCCCTAGCCCTAGTAGTGAAGAAGCCACTGCTAGCAGCCAGGTGACTCGGGTTGAAATTAATCTTGCCGACTATGAGGGCCGCCCTCTTGATGAAGTGGTTAATGACCTAACCGCCCTGGGTTTTTCTACCCGCACAACGGGCATGACCTCTAACGAACCTGTTGATACGGTTCTGGCCCTGTCCCCTACTGGCAATGTAGAAGTGGGCGAAACCATTACTGTCCAGTACTCAACTGGTCCTAAATCGGTAAACCTACCCAGTAATCTGGAAGGTACAGACTATGAAGAGGCTGTGGCTGCTATTACAGCCCAGGGCGTGAATGTTAAGATTCACTTCGAAGAGAGCACAAGCGCCCGGCCCAACACGGTCTTGAGGACCTCCCCCACCTCTGGTTCGCGTGTAGAGGTGGGAAGCAGCGTAGATGTCTATGTTGCTCGAGCGCCTGCCTCTGCTAGCGCTAGCCCCTCTGCTAGTGCTAGTGCGTCAACCTCCTCAGATACCGGTTCGGCTTCAGCAGCTGCCAGCGCTGAAGCGACCGGAAACTAGAACTCCACCGGACATGATGGGTGAATATATGGATCTGCAGGTTCCTGAAATAATTGATCAACGCTACCGCCTAGGCCCGCTGCTGGGTTCTGGGGCTATGGCCCTTGTCTACCAGGCGGTTGATACCCGCTTGGGCCGCAAGGTTGCCTTGAAGGTCTTGCGTCTTGAACATGCCCAAGACCCTATTTTCCGTGCCCGTTTTCAGCGGGAGGCTGAGGCTGTTGCCGCCCTGAACCACCGCTCCATTGTGGGGGTTTATGACACCGGCACTTTTGACCAGCAGCTGGCAGGTGCCAGCCTTTCTGTGCCCTTTATGGTCATGGAGCTGGTCCAGGGCCGAACCTTGCGCCAGATCATGGATCAGGGCCCTCTGGAGCAGGCCCAGGCTATCTCTTATGCTGTTCAGATCCTAGAGGCCCTTGATTACAGCCACCAGGCTGGGATTATCCACCGGGATATTAAGCCAGCTAATGTGATGGTTCTGCCCCAGACTGCTGAGGATCAGCAGCTAGGGGAAGTAGCCCAGATTAAGGTCATGGATTTTGGGATTGCCCGGGCAGCTGAAGAGGCTGGAGACGAGCTGACCAAGACCCACACTGTTATGGGCACTGCCCGCTACATTTCACCTGAGCAGGCCCAGGGGCACACTGTAGATGCCCGAAGTGACATTTATTCAGCTGCCTGCCTGATCTATGAAATGCTTGCTGGCCGTTCTCCCTTTGATGCCCCCACCTCTGTTGAGCTGGCAGGTAAGCATCTGAGTGAGATTCCTCAGCCCCCCAGTCTTTTTGCCCCTGCTGCCCTAGCACCCGGTCTTGATGCTGCCCTTTTGAAGGCCTTGAGTAAGAAACCTGCTGATCGTTATGACCGTGCCTCTGATTTCGCCCAGGCCCTGAAGGATGCCGATAGCGGCATTCTTACTGATCCAACCCAGGCTACCGAGGTTTTTGGGGCAGCTGCCCTGGGAGCTAGCTCAGCTAAGAGGGAGACTGAAGAGGCTGGGATTGGAAGTTTCTTTGATTCTGCCCAGGCTGAGTACTCTGATGAGGAGCTCTATGGTTACGGCTACGGGCAGAACGCTGAGCAGGCCCGGAAGAAGAGGCGGCGAAGCGCCTGGGGTAAGACCCTAACTACCTTGCTGATTATTCTTCTGGCTGCCTTCGGTGTGGGTTCTGTTCTCTACTACCAGGCTGAGCTGAATAAGATTCCCCTTCAGGTGGTTCCGGCTGTTCAGGGCCTGACCAAGGAAGAGGCAGAGACCCAGCTGCGAAACCTGAACTTTACCCTCAAGTTTGAAGAGGAACACTCTGATGAGATTCCTAAGGGTTCTGTAATTCGAACCTCTCCGGCTACCGGCCTTGAGATTGAAGAGGGAACAGAGGTACTTGTCATTGTTTCTTCTGGCCCGTCTGTTCTGACCATTCCTAGTAACCTAGAGGGCCAGAGTGAGCAGTATGTGCGTGAGACCCTGGCTTCTGCCGGGTTTGTAGCTGGCCGCACCACAACGGTCAACAGCCCCACTATTCCAGCTGGCATGGTGGTTGCTGTTAGCCCTGCTTCAGGTCAAAAGGCTGCTGCCGGTTCAACGGTAGATATCGTTCTTTCCAACGGTAAGGTAGAGGTTCCGCAGCTGGTGGGCCTGAGCCGGGATGCTGCCATTGCGGCTCTGACTGCCTCTGACACCCTCTTGAGCACCAATATTGAAACTGTAACAACCAGTGCCCAGCCTGCTGGAACCGTTATTTCTCAGAGTGCAGCTGCTGGAACCCTGGTTGAGCAGGGCGCTACGATTACCATTCAGGTTGCTGTTGCCCCGGTAGTTACCCAGGCCCCAAGCCCGGTCGCTAGCCAGGCTCCTACCGCCCAGCCGGTTCAGCCAACCCAGGCTCCTACCGCCCAGCCAACAGTAGCCCCTCAGCCTACCCAGTCAGCCCAGCCAACAGCGGCCCCTAGCGCGGCAGCTACCCCCAGCGCCGCAGCCTCTGCCGGTGGGGCTAACCAGGGCCAGGACGCTAACGCCAACCAGGAAGCTGAAGAGGAGTAAGATCCCGCTTCTTGCTTGTCTAGGGCTCACCTAGCTTGCCCTTAAAGGGGCTGGGGCCCTCCTTCAAACTGAAGGAGGGCCCCAGCCCCTTTTTGCTTCTCTTTTCTTAGGCTTCTGCCTCAATGAGGGGGGAGAGCTTGGCCCCAAGTGCGGCAGCTCCCTCTAGGCCAACTTCTTCTAGCCAGTTCCCTAGCATCTGGTAACCGCCTTCTGTCAGAACAGATTCGGGGTGGAATTGAACCCCGTGCAGGGGAGCCTGGGTGTGGGCTAGGCCCATGATGATTCCCTGATCAGTGCAGGAGGTTACCTGCAGTTCAGCCGGCAGGGTATCGGGTTCTACGGCTAGGGAGTGGTAGCGGGTGGCAGTCAGGGGGCTGGGCAGGCCCGAAAAGACAGAGGTGCCCTGGTGGCTGAGCTGAGAGGTTTTTCCGTGCATGAGCTCAGGGGCGTGGCTGACGGTTGCCCCGCAGGCTTCGGCTAGGGCCTGGTGGCCCAGGCAGACACCAAGGAGGGGTTTTTTAACCTCGATGGCCCAGCGGATCAGGTCAATGATGACACCGGCTTCTGCCGGATTACCGGGCCCGGGGGAGATCAGAAGGCCGTCGTGTTCCTGGGCTAGGTCTATGGTTTCTTGAAGGCTGAACTGGTCATTTCGGATGACTGTGGTCTGGGCCCCCAGCTGCTGAAGGTAGCCTACCAGGGTGAAGACGAAGCTGTCATAGTTATCAACAACAAGAATTTTAGTCATAGGGTTCTCTCTATCTTTCCTTACTTCTTCTTATAGTAATAGAGGATTATCTCTAAGGGGCTGTGCAGGCTGACGCTCGCTGCCAGCCTGCTTCGGCTACCCCTATGAAGAGGCCTTTTGGAGCAGGATTGAGAACCGTCATTCCTTGAGCAATACCCCCTATTGAACCCTCACCTCTCGCTTGAGGGGGCTGTATTCTTCAAGAAGGGGAAAGGCGTATTCCATGAGCAGGTAGATAGCCAGCAGGATTAGGCCTATGGAGAGAAGGATTCTGAGCCAGAGGGGGCCAGGTAGGTGCCGAAAAATCCAGGCGTACATAGTGTCTCTCTTTCTGTCAGCTGCTCGCTGCTTAACCTATCAGGGATGCCAGGTCGCTGGGTGGGCCTGCTGTTGCTGGCTGCCAGCTTTCAAATTCAGCATGAACAATGTAGCGTTCCTGATCTCCAAAGCGGGGGTGGCAGCTTGTGAGGGTCAGGAGCCTGCGCTGGGCCTGGTCAGCCGGGGCCTGGGGGTTATCTGGGTTGGGAGCTATCACTTCAACCTGGTGGGGCAGAACGATCTGAGACTGGTAGACCCTGTAGGTGTAGTAGCCCTGGCTGCTCTGCAGGTAGATAGGGTCCCCTGGCTGAAGCTGGTCTATATGGTCTAAGACAGCTCCGTTGGTTTGCCGGTGGCCGGCCAGGGCAAAGTTTCCGTACTGCCCGAGCTGCTGGCTCTGGGGGTAGTGGCCCAGCCCTAGGCTGTCTAGGACCTCTGCCCCTACCCCTTCAGCTATTGGTCGGGCGTAGTCGTGGCCTAGGCGGGGGATGTAGATAATCCCAAAGGCCTGCCCTTCTTCAGCTGCCGCCAGGCTGGGCGGCTGCTGGGGGTCATAGCTGGGACTCTCTGCTGCTTGCTGCTCAGTTTGCTGGTTGAAGCTCTGGCTCAGGTCGGCAACGGCCTGGTCCTGCTGGGCCCTGGCTTCTATATTGGTCCACCAGAGCTGCCAGCTAACAAAGAGGAAGAGAATTACTCCTAGGGTGATAAGGAGCTCACCGGTCAGCTGCAGCAGCCAGCCTCTTTTGGACTGGGGGCTAGCTGGCCTGGGGGGCTGCTGGTTATTTGAGGTCACGTTTTTACTCCTGCTAGCTCTTTTCTTGGCTTCCTCTTCTACTCATGGTAGAACTTTTCAAGCCTAGAGGGCTAGAATCATCTCTGACCCTATTTCTAATTGAGGGGCTGGCAGGGCCCTAGTGGAGGAACCGTGGCTGATTCAAAGTCAATTCGGGATGAAGATCTAGACGAGGCGCAACTGCGTCAGATCGCTGAGTCTATGTACAGTGATGAGGACTTCCCCTCACCTACCCCCCTGTGGTACCGGATTATTATGTTTTCTGTCATTATCCTTGGGGTTTTTTGGATTATTATTTTCTACATTTCCCAGGCTGTCTGGCCTATTCCGGGGATTGGTAACTGGAATATTGGTATCGGCATTGGCCTAATGATGCTGGGGCTGATGATGACAACCCGCTGGCGCTAGGGGAGCTTGTGTCCCAGAAGAAGCCTGAGGTAACTAACCCTTCTAATCTGGCCCCTGTGGATCCTGCTGAGAGTCTAGAGGACCGGCCCGATATTCGCGCTGCCCGCCTAGAGACTAAGTTGCGGCGCTGGGTACTCTTTGGGGTGCTTGCTGCTGTGGCTATTTATTTTGTCTGGCAGGCGGTGGCTGGCTAGACCTTCGCCCTATCTGCCCTTTCCCCGTTGCTATCCTGCGGCAGCGGGGATTTTTGTGTTCGGTAGAAGGCTACCAGCAGGGTCAGGGCAAGGAGTTCTACCAGGGTTTGGGTGAGGAGGGTCAGGGGCATGAGGGCAGAGGCCCTGTGGCCAGCTAGGGCCTCTGAAAGACCGAGCACCAGGGGTAGCACAACCAGGGCGTTGCGGGTGGCCGTTGAGAAGATGAGAGCACGCCGTTCAGGCCCAGGAAGAGCTGCAAGCAGTAAGGGAATTCCTAGGTCAGGCAGGTAGAGGGGGATCTGCTGTCTCTCCATGAAGCTGACCACGGCCCTCCTTTCCCTTAAAGCAACCTGCCCTCCCCTAGTGTAAGGCAGGGAAGGGCGGGGATATAGGGCAGCTAGCAGCTCAAGTTCAGCTAATGTCCATCGTGATATGTATATATACCTGAGTCATTATGCTTTATCTTGTCTGCCTTCTTATGCTGGGGCCCAACTTAGGCTGCTGGAGCGGTAAAGGCTACATCAAGGTTGATAACAACCTTGTCAGAGACAAGAACCCCACCGGCTTCAAGGGCGGCATTCCAGGTGATACCAAAGTCCTTGCGGGAGATGCTTGCGCTCAGGGATGCCCCTGCCCGGGTTGCCCCGAAGGCATCTACTACTACACCGTTAAAGTCGCCGCTGAAGGTGACGGGGCGGCTTTCACCCTTGATGGTGAGGGTGCCGGCTACGGTTAGGTCTTCTCCGTCAAGATCGAAGGAGGTGGAGGTGAAGGTCATCTGGGGGTAGTTTGCTGCGTCAAAGAAGTCTTCACCCTTAAGGTGGGCATCTCGGTCTGCATTCTTGCTGTTGATGGAGTCAATGGCGATTGCTGCTTCAATCTTTGAGGCAGCTAGGTCTTCTGCTACCTGTAGGCTGGCTTCTACCTGGGTAAAGCTGCCGCGAACCTTGCTGATGCCTGCGTGGCGGACGGTGAAGCCAACTTCTGAGTGGGCGGGGTCAAAGGTCCAGCTGCCGGGGGTTAGTTCTGCCATGATGTTTTCCTTTCGGGGGTATCTTCTATCAACAGTAGATACTTTACAGAGAAACTTTTTACAAAGCAAGCAACTTTGTGTGGATGACCGATAAATCTCAATGCTAGGCAGACATTTCTTCATAAGCCTCGTAAACACGTTGGGTCAAGCGCTCTAGGACTGGGGAGCTAATATTCCACCTCTGCCAGAAAAGCTCAAGCTCAACCGGCCTTGCTACCAGCTCCACCAGTTCCCCCCTCTCAAGGCCCTCCCTGGCCTGTAGCTCCGGCAAGATCCCCCAGGCCACACCAGCTAGAACCGCCCGGGCATAGTCAGCAGAACTAGGAAGATAAATCGTTGGCGACCCCTCCCAACCCTGCAGATCAGAACCAAAGCGCTCCAACAGAAGCCCCCTGGCTGAAGCCAGGCCAAAGTCCTTCCGGTCAAACTCCACCACCGGCCCAAGGGCCAGCTGCTCCACCGTCAGCTGGGGCCAGTCTGGCAGGTAGCGTCCAAGATAGGCCTCAGAAGCCACCACCCGGTAGCGCATTACCCCCAGCTTCTCTACCGAGCAGCCCGCAATGGCCTCTGGCCTAGAGGTCACAGCTGCCAGAACCTCACCAGAGCGCAAGAGGGCAGAGGAATGATGCTCAGCCTCCCGCCGAACATCGCAAAAAATCTTATCTTCCCGGGCCAGTCGATCTACAGCCCCCAGAAACCAGGTTGCCAGAGAGTCAGCATTGACAGCTACTGCCAGGCTTTGGCCCTGCTGTGAACCAGATAGTTCCCGCTCCATCTCAGCGTGCAAAAATTCGCTTTGACGGGCAATTCTTAAGACAGCCTGCCCCACCCCTGTCGGTAGGACCGGGTTGGTCCGCTTCAGCAGAACCTTTCCAGCCAGTTCTTCCATGGCCTTAATCCGCTGAGAAACAGCTGATGGGCTAATCTGTAGAATGTCGGCAGCAGCCTCGAAGGTGCCGTACTCAATGACGGTAACGAAGGTCTGAAGCTGGCTCGTTGTAAAACGCATCATAAGATAATTTTAAGGTATCTAAGTTTCATTAACTAGACTTACTATAGTCTTCTCTCTACTATCAATAAACGTGAACCTTTCAGAGACCCTACCTCAGATCCTTTTCGGCCTAGGAACCTCCCTCTCCCTCATCGTTGCCATCGGTGCTCAAAACGCCTATCTGCTCCGCCAGGGCATCCTAGGCCGCTTTGTCTGGCCCATCGCCTTCTTTTGCATCCTCTCTGATGCCTTCCTCATTGGCCTAGGGGTTCTGGGTATGGGGGCCCTCGTTGATTCAGCGGCCTGGGTTCTAGATCTACTCCGCTGGGGAGGGGCCCTCTTCCTGCTCTGCTATGGTGCCCTAGCTGCCCGCCGGGCCCTGCGTCCTTCTGCCCTGACCATTGATAGTCAGGACTCTGGCCCTGCTAGCCTAGGTAAGGCCCTGCTCCTGGCAGCTGCCATGACCTACCTTAACCCCCATGCCTACCTTGACACCATTGTTCTGATCGGGGGTATTGCAGCCCAGCAGGGGCAGGACCGGTGGGTTTTTTACGCTGGGGCTGTGGCAGGTAGCGCCCTCTGGTTTGGCCTTCTTGCCTCCTGCAGTCGCTTTTTGAGGCCTCTCTTTGCCCAGCCTAGGGCCTGGCGGGTACTTGATGCGGGAATCGCCCTGCTCATGTTCTTCCTAGCCTACAAGATCCTTTTCTCCTAAGCCCGTCCCGTCCGCCTCCGGCCCGTCCCATCCGCCTCCGGCCCATCCGCCCCGTCCCATCCGGCCCATCCGCCCGCATCCACCCCAATGTACCAACTCTGTCTGTAAATCCTCAGATTCTCTGCGGATTTACAGAGTCAGCTGGTACATAGCCTGGTAGATGTTGCGGATCATGACGGTGCGGCGGACGTCCTCAATTGCTGGCCGTAAGAATTCATTCGCATACCGGTCATCCGATGCTGTTTGAGCGACAAAGCTGAGGGCGGCAAACGCACCTAAGACCATCGATACCTTCACCAGAACGAGACTGAAGGGCATAGTTACACCAGCGAACTTTACCTTCTCAGCCTCATGAACCAGCCAACTGGTTACGGTAGCATCGGGGACGGCTATCATGCCGAACCAGACAAAAAATAGGCAAACAACAGTACCGAAAAAGAGAGCCTGGATCGCCTGCACCACCATAGGAAGTGACACTAAGTTATACCACTCCTGGCGCCCTAAGACAGGAGGGTTCAAAACTCGTGTACTGCTGACATCACGCAGCATATCAGGCCAGGGATTACCAGCTTCTGCAGCTGTCTGCGCGTATTCTTCCATGCTATAGCTTTCAACCTGATCGCCGCGACGCTCCCCCAGCAAGCGTCGAGTTTTTTCAGTAACCGTTGAAACCACCACGAGTAAACAGAGAGCAGCTATCACCGCTATTACTTGCAGCGTTCGAGGAAAGCTCAGTGCATCTGCTACTCGCCAGATATCGCCGTTAACAAAGAAGAAGAGCACGGCCACCATCAGTACGGGAAGAACCTTCGCTACCATCGCAGAAAGAGTCAGCAGCTCGTATCGAGTCTGCCGTAGCACCCAGATTAACAGAGAATCTACTCCGAAGAACACTCCAAGGAGCACCCCACCGATGGTTCCAGAGCAGCAGGTAAGCAAGTGTTGAGGCTGTTAGCCACAGCAATATGGGCATAGCCCGTGCAAGAGTCCACCTGGCACGTTCTGCTGTCGGGAGGATTAGGGGTGCGCCAGCGGCTCGAAACCAGCGGTGCATCTCAGAGGCCGTATGGAGGGTCATTGTTCAATTGTACGGCGTTCAATTGTACGACCCCTCGTCAGGGTCTAATCTAGCACCTGGAAAGTGGGTGCATACACAAAAAAGCGAGGGGTTCTAGAGCGTTAGCTCTAGAACCCCTCGCTGATTCAACCCAAAGGGTTGTTATCTCAAAACCATACAGTGGACGCAAACAAACAAAACAAACTCAGTTATAAAGTGTAAGCCTTCGGACTATTAGTACCAGTCAACTCCACGGGCATTCCCCGCGTCCATACCTGGCCTATCAACCCCATCATCTATAGGGATCCTCACGTGGCACAAAACCACCAGGAAATCTCATCTCGAAACAGGCTTCCCGCTTAGATGCTTTCAGCGGTTATCCCTCCCGAACGTAGCCAATCAGCCATGCACCTGGCGGTACAACTGACATACCAGAGGTTCGTCCGTCCCGGTCCTCTCGTAC
>JAXDRN010000077.1:0-56772 GCA_034090985.1 Rothia sp. (in: high G+C Gram-positive bacteria)
AGAGGAACTAGGCGGCTACGAAGATCCCAAGCCCATGGTCTTTTCGGGTCTCTTCCCCATTGACTGCTCTGACTACCCGGCCCTGCGCGATGCCCTCGATAAGCTGCAGCTCAACGATGCTGCCCTCATCTATGAGCCAGAGACCTCAGCGGCTCTCGGCTTTGGCTTCCGCTGTGGCTTTTTGGGCCTGCTCCACCTTGAAATTGTGCGCGAGCGCCTGGAGCGGGAATTCAACCTGGATCTGATTTCTACAGCCCCTAACGTCATTTACGATGTGGTCGCTGAGGATGGCAGCTCCCAGCGGGTGACTAACCCTTCAGAGTTCCCTGAAGGTAAGGTCGCTACCATTCGCGAGCCCATGGTGGCCTGCACCATTATTGCCCCCAATGAGTTTGTTGGGGCCATTATGGAGCTCTGCCAGTCCCGCCGGGGCAGCATGGGCGGTATGGATTACCTTTCTCAGGATCGGGTTGAGTTGCGCTACCGCCTGCCCCTGGCCGAGATTGTCTTTGACTTCTTTGACCAGCTGAAGTCTAAGACCCGCGGCTATGCCTCCCTGGACTGGAAGTTCGATGGTGAAGAGGAAGCTGACCTGGTCAAGGTTGATATCCTGCTCCAGGGCGAGAAGGTGGATGCCTTCTCAGCTATTACCCACCGGGATAAGGCCTACTCCTACGGGGTGATGATGACCGGTAAGCTGCGGGAGCTGATTCCCCGCCAGCAGTTTGAGGTGCCGATTCAGGCTGCTATTGGTTCTCGCATTATTGCCCGTGAAAATATTCGGGCTATGCGTAAGGACGTTCTGTCTAAGTGCTATGGCGGCGATATTTCCCGTAAGCGCAAGCTCCTAGAGAAGCAGAAGGAAGGTAAGAAGAGGATGAAGATGGTGGGCCGGGTTGAGGTCCCCCAGGAGGCCTTCATTGCGGCCCTTTCCTCTGGCGAAGAGGGTAAGGATAAGGGCAAGAAGTAATGCCAGCCCAGCCTCTGGGCGCTCCAGCTCCCTTGGACGGCAGAATCCCCGCTGATTCTGCCGTCCTTGGCCTTGAGCGCGACTTTTCTCTCTATGTGCACGTGCCCTTTTGTTCGGTCCGCTGCGGCTACTGCGATTTCAACACCTATGCTACTGAGGATTTTGGCAGTGGGGTGGGCTTGAGCACCTATGCTAATGATGCTATTGCCGAGTTGCGCTTTGCCCGGCAGGTTATGCGGCAGTCAGGTCTTCCTGAGCGCCCTCTCTATTCGGTCTTTTTTGGGGGTGGCACTCCTACTAAGTTGCCGGCAACTGATCTGGTCAAGATCCTGCGTGAAGCAGTTGAGCTCTTTGGTCTAGAAGAGGGGGCTGAGGTAACGACTGAAGCTAATCCTGATTCAGTGACCCGTGAGGATCTCTTTGCCCTTAAAGCTGGTGGCTTTAGCCGGGTTTCCTTCGGTATGCAGTCGGTGGTTCCTGAGGTTCTTAAGGTCCTGGACCGTACCCACACCCCGGCTAATGTTCCAAAGGTTGTAGCCTGGGCTAAGGAGGCTGGCCTACAGGTATCGCTTGACCTGATTTATGGGTCGCCGGGGGAGAGCCTAGAGCAGTGGGAGCAGTCCCTTCGGGCCGCCATTTCTTATGAGCCAGACCATATTTCTGCCTATTCTTTGATTGTTGAAGAGGGAACTAAGCTGGCGGCTCAGATTGGCCGGGGGGAGTATGCCCTGCCAGATGAGGATCTCATGGCAGAAATGTACCTGCTGGCTGAGCAGCTTTTGTCTGAGGCTGGCTACCACTGGTATGAGGTTTCTAACTATGCCAAATCCCCTCAGCACCGTTCCCGCCATAACTACGCCTACTGGCGTAACCAGGACTGGTGGGGTATTGGGCCCGGTGCCCATTCGCATATCAATGGAACCCGCTGGTGGAACCTTAAGCACCCTCTTGCCTATGCCAACCGTATCCGGGCTGGGCAGAGCCCAGCTGCGGCCCGGGAGGTTTTATCTGAACAGACCCGCTTATTTGAAGATATTATGCTGCAAATTCGGGTCATTGATGGTCTAGAGATCTCCCGCCTTGAGCAGGGGGCTGATCCTAGCAGGCTCAGCCAGTCTCTTGACTGGCTGCAGGAGCAGGGTCTGATTGAAGCTGAGGCTAGGGCCGCCGGCAGGGTCAGGCTTACCCTAGAGGGCCGTCTCCTGGGGGATGCTGTCACCCGGGAGCTCCTACCTGACCCTGAGGGGACCACCTAGGGGTTTTTCTACCCTTAGAGAGGGCCTTGGGGTATCTTCTTGGGGCTTTCGATCTGCCTACACTGAGGGCGGGGATGGTTTTTCAACCGTCCCCGCCCTCAGTGTCAGTAGCTGGAAAAGACCTAGCCCTTACTTGTTGCGGCTCGTGAGCTTGCTAAAAAGTCGGGTGTTAGCCCGGTACTGGTAGGGGTTACCCCGGGTGACCTTGATTCCGGCCAGCAGGGAGAAGAAGGCCAGGTAGGTCCAGGTCAGGGCTGCGATCAGGCCAAAGAACCAGCCGATGCCGGGGATGTTGCTCAGAACAATAGCCAGGGCAAGAAGCAGGGTGGGTAGGAGGGTGAAGTCAAGGGCTTCACGGGATTCCTGCTCGGTGAAGGGGCCGCGGCCCCGATAGAGGTAGTAGATCACTGCCGAAGGGATGCAGCCTAAGACTCCGCCAAAGTGGGCGGTAGTGGCAATATTGCGGTCAGCGCTAACAGAGAGGTGGTGTGCTGTGGGAGCAGACCCCTGGTAAGTGGAATTTGTAGGTAAGGTTGCTGTCTTCAAGGTATTTCTTTACTCGTGAACTCGAAAGGTGAAGTGAGATAGTGATGGACAGGGCGGGGGCACCTATCCGCTGTCAATTCTAACCAATCGGCCCACAGGGTTGATAGGGTAATCGCAAAACTCTTAACGGCCAGCGGCACGATTTATATCACATTAGCCCCTCTGGCTGGGAGCAGTCTGGGAATCCAGGGTCACAAAGTCAATCAGCGCCTCAACCTTGGCCAGCAGGGCAGGCTCCAGGTCGGTATAGCTATCAACCCGACTCAGAATCCGATCCCAGGCTACGCGGATATCTTCAGGCCCTTGGGCAGGCTGACCCAGCCGGCGCAGCACCCCCTCTTTCCAGTCCTCCTGGCGGGGGACAGTAGGCCAGGCCTTAATGCCTAAGCGGCTAGGTTTAATGGCCTGCCAGATATCAACATAGGGGTGGCCTAGGATTAGCAGGTTACCGGCAGCACCTGGAACCTCTAGGGCCTGCTGGGCTATCCTGGCTTCCTTACTGCCTGCTACCAGGTGGTCCAAGAGGACCCCTAGCTTCCTCTGGGGGCCCGGGTTGAAGGCCCTGACGGCTTCTTCTAGGTCGTCTGCCCCGTGCAGGGGTTCAACTACGATTCCCTCCAGGCGCAGATCATGGCCCCAGACCTTTTCTAGCAGCTCAGCATCATGCAGGCCCTCTACCCAGATTCTGCTAGCCCTTGCCTGCCGAGCTGGGCTTCCCTGCTGGGCTAGGGAACCGGAACGGGAGACCAGGGAGGCAGTCTTCTTGGCTGCTTTGTGGGGGGCCTGTAGGTTCACGGCCTGCCCCTCGTAGAGGAAGCCGGGGCCTAGGGGGAAGAGTTTGATTCTTCCCCGGCGGTCTTCTAGGCCCACCATCAGCTCCTGGCCAACCCTTTTGAGGCCCAGGGCTGCACCCACAAAACCGGTAGCCATGTCTTCTAGGACCATTCCTGGCTGAAGGGTGAGGGGCGGCAGGGTGGCCCTGGGGTGCTGGATGAGCTCACTGTGGCCCCAGCTGTCCCTGTAGTCCATGGCATTTTCTCCTCTGCTTGTCCTTAGCCTAGAGCGTAGTGAATACTGATTCTACTTGACTGGTATTAGAGTAATAGGGAAACATTTAGCACTCTAGAGCACAGAGTGCTAGCTTCCTTGGCGGTCACTTTGGAGGTGTACATGGACCACCCACGACGTTTGCAGGTACTGCAGGCCATTGTGCAAGAGTATGTTCAGAGCCGTGAACCTGTAGGGTCTAAGACCCTCCTGCAGCGCTACCAGCTGGGTGTTTCTAGTGCCACCATCCGAAATGACATGGCAGCCCTGGAAGATGCCGGCTATATCCTGGCCCCTCATGCCAGCGCTGGCAGGGTTCCTACCCACCTAGGCTACCGGGTTTTTGTTGACCACATGACTAGCCTAACCCCCCTCTCCCTTCCTGAACGGCAGGCCATTGATTCTCTGCTTGAGCGGGCCCAAAGTCAGGACGAGGCCCTTCAGGCCAGTGCCAGGCTCCTAGCCTCCTTGACCCACCAGGTGGCCCTGATCCAGCTTCCGGCCCGGCCCCAATCCCTGATTTGCCACCTTGATTTGGTCTCCCTCTCAGCAGAGAGCCTGCTGCTGGTGCTAGTCACCGAAGGCGGTGACCTCTACCAGGCTAGGGTCCAGGCGCACTGCCAGGACGATGAGCTAGCTGACCTAACCCTGAGCCTACGGCAGCTCTACCTCAATAAGCCCCTGGACCAGCTAGCTCAGGCAGGAGCTAACCGGCTCTTCCCGGCCAGCCTAGGCCAGCTCGAAGGGGCCATCAGCGCCCTGGGCCGGCAGGGCCAAGAGCGCCAGCTGCTGATTGCAGGTACCAGCTACCTGGCAGAGGCAACCCCGGACTTTTCCGGCAGTATTGGCCCCATTCTTCAGGCCCTAGAGGAGCAGGATCAGCTGGTGAATCTGCTGGCAGATCTTCCCCCAGCTGAGGGCGGCTACCGGGTGATGATTGGGGCTGAGCATAAGGATATAGCCCTGGCTGAAACCTCTCTGGTAGCCAGCAGCTACGGGCCGGGGGAGAGGGCCTACCTGGGTGTAGTGGGCCCTACGCGAATGGATTACCCAGCTACAGTGGCCAAGGTCAAGGCCCTAGCCGGCCATTTATCGAGCTTTTTAGGCCAGACTTAAAGATTGAGCCTTAAAATGATGTACTTTCAGACCTATCAAAGATTCAGGACCAGAGCCCTCTAAGGAGATGTACCATGAGTAGCCACTACGAAACACTGGGCGTATCACCAGATGCGAGCCCGGAAGAAATTAAGAAGGCCTACCGGAAGAAGGCCCGGCAGCTGCACCCGGATATCAACCCTTCCCAGGAGGCAGCTGAGGAGTTCAAGAGGGTCTCACTAGCCCATGATGTTCTCTCTGACCCTAACAAGCGGCGGATTTATGATCAGACCGGCAACGAGAACGGTAACGCCTCTGCCGGTTTCGGTGGCCCTTCTGCCGGTTTTGGTGGCTTCCAGGACATCTTCGACACCTTCTTCAATTCAGGGCCCCGAGGGCCTCAGAGCCGGGTTCGCCAGGGGCAGGATTCCCTGATTAACGTCAAGATTGACCTCAAGGACGCTGTCTTTGGAGCCCAGAAGCCAATTTTCCTGGATACTGCGGTCAGCTGTGACCTCTGCAAGGGGGAGGGCACTGCACCTAACACCCACCCTGAAACCTGCCAGACCTGCCAGGGGCAGGGCTACATGCAGCGGCAGGTGCAGTCCATCCTAGGCACTGTGGTGCAGCCTGTTGAGTGCCCCAGCTGTAGGGGATTTGGAACCGTCATCAAGGACCCCTGTGCAGAGTGCTACGGTGAGGGCCGGGTGCGGGAGCGGAAGTCCCTCACCATTAAGATTCCTGCCGGTGTGACCGATGGGGCAAGGATCCGCCTCTCTGGCCAGGGTGAGGCCGGTACCGGCGGTGGGCCTAACGGTGACCTCTACGTTGATTTGAAGGTGCAGCCTGATTCCACCTTTAGCCGGCAGGGCGATGACCTTTTGGCCACGGTCAGCCTGACCATGGCAGCTGCTGCCCTGGGTACAGAAATTAGCCTGGATACCTTCGACGGGCCCCAGCAGCTACAGGTACCTGCCGGAACCCAGTCCGGGGACCAGCTGACCCTCAAAGACTTAGGTGTAACCCATCTGCGCGGCGGTGGCCGAGGGGATTTGAGGGTTCGAATCGAGGTTCAGACCCCTAAGAATCTGACCGAAGAGGAAAGGGAGCTCCTCAAGCAGTTCTCCGCCCTGCGGGGAGAAGACCTGAAGGTCAGCCAGACCCTGAGCCAGAAGCAGGGCGGTTTCTTCTCCCGCCTTAAAGACCACCTCAAATAGGACAGGCCGCAGTGACTAACCCCATCTATTACCTTGATCCTGAGGACTTTGCCAGCCTGACCCCCGGCTCATCGTTCCTGCTTGAGGGCCCTGAAGCCCACCATGCCAAAACGGTTAAGCGGGCCCAGCTGGGTGAAGAACTTGACCTTGCTGATGGTCAGGGTCAGCGGGCTACCTGCAGGGTGGGTGACCTGCCAGCTGAGGGGCTTCTACTAGAGGTGCTGAGCTTAGCTGCAGCCCCAGAAGGGCTTAGCCTCTACCTGGTTCAGGCCCTGGCGAAGGCAGATCGGGACCTTCTCGCCTTAGAGATGGCAACTGAGCTTGGGGTCAGCGGCATTATTCCCTGGTCAGCTGACCGGTCTATTGTGCGCTGGAAGGGGCAGAGGGCTGAAAAGGCCCTCAATAAGTGGCAGAATACCGCCCGGGCCGCTGCTAAGCAGTCCAGACGGGCCCTTATTCCTGAAGTCTATGATCAGCACAGCACCCAGGATCTAGCGGCTCTTGCCCGGCAGCTGGGCCCCACAGCCCTTTTCCTGGTCCTTCACGAGCAGGCCACAAGCCCCCTGTCGAAGGTCCTGGAGGGGCGGAACCTAGCTGACCTGACAGAGATTTACTGTCTGGTAGGGCCTGAGGGCGGTATCAGCCCCCAGGAGCTTGACCAGCTGACGGCAGCAGGTGCCCAGCCTATTCTGCTGGGCCCCGAGGTCCTGCGCAGCTCAACGGCTGGGGCAGCTGCCCTTTCTGCCCTCAACCTTCTGCTTGGCCGCTGGTAGGCTAAGGAAGAAAGGCCCCATAGCCTGGGCCTTGAGACATCTAAGAATTAAACCTAACTTTTGACAGGAGCTCTGAAAATCCCCTAGGGGAGCCCATGCCACACCCTATTAGCTCAAGTAGCCGGCCACTCTCCCTGGCCCGTACCTATACCTTCTCCTCTTCAGCTCAGATGGTGGCTGTTCTGGGCCCAGCCGATGGCCATCTTGCCCTGATTGAGAAGGCCTTCCCTGATCTGACCATGAAGCCAAGGGGCTTAGACCTTCGCATGACCGGCCCCTCTGAGGCTCTGACTACGGTGAGCCGTCTCTTAGAGGAACTGTCCTACCTAGCTTCGCAGGATACCCAGATTACCGGCCAGGTTGTGGACCGGATTTTAGGGATGCTCCTAGAGCAGATGTCAGCTTCAGCCCAGGTGCTAAGCCAAAGTATCATCAGCTCTCGGGGCAAGAGCATCCGGCCAAAGACCATTAACCAGAAGGCCTATGTTGATGCTATTGATTCGCATACGGTGATCTTTGGGATTGGGCCAGCTGGTACGGGTAAGACCTACCTGGCCATGGCCAAGGCTGTTGCGGCCCTTCAGGCTAAGGAAGTTAATCGGATTATCCTGACCAGGCCGGCTGTTGAGGCAGGGGAGAGGCTAGGCTTCCTACCCGGTAGCTTGCACGAGAAGATTGACCCCTACCTGCGCCCCCTCTACGATGCCCTGCATGACATGATGGACCCAGAGACCATTCCCCGCCTGCTTGAGGCTGGGACCATTGAGGTAGCCCCCCTTGCCTATATGCGCGGTAGAACCCTCAACGATGCCTTCATTATTCTCGATGAGGCCCAAAATACCAGTGTTGAGCAGATGAAAATGTTCCTCACCCGCCTGGGCTTTGGCTCCAAGATGGTCATTACCGGCGATATTACCCAGGTTGACCTCCCCGGTGGGCAGACCTCTGGCCTACGGCAGGTCTCTTCGATTCTCTCAGGTGTTGAAGATGTTTCCTTTTCCTACCTTGAGGCCCAGGACGTTGTTCGCCACTCCCTGGTTTCGGCCATTGTCTCAGCCTACGACCAGTGGGATTCGGATCAGCAGGCCATGCAGCGGCGTAAGAGCCGGGCTGTTCGTCGCAAGACGATTGAGGCTGCCGCCGAAAGACTCCTGAACCAGACAGGTATGGGCAGTAACGAACAGGAAGATAAGTAGCTGTGAACCTTGAATTTGAGATTGAAGAAGTAGCCGAAGATGCCCCCCAAGAGGTCAAGGACTCCTTTGCAGCCCTAGACCAGCAGGTGCTGAAGGATCTTGTTGCCTACGCCTTTGACCATCTCTATCTGTCCCCAGAAACTGAACTTTCCATTGCGGTAGTCGGTGAGGAAGAGATGGAAGACATCCACCTGCAGTGGATGGATTTACCCGGGCCTACCGATGTGATGAGTTTTCCTATGGATGAGCTCCAACCAGGCAGTCCGGATCAGCTGACTGAAGGGGTTTTGGGCGATATTGTTCTCTGCCCGCCAGTTGCGGCCCGTCAGGGGCAGGAGGCCGGGCACTCAACCCTAGATGAGCTTTGCCTGCTCACTACCCACGGGATTTTGCACTGCCTGGGCTATGACCATGCCACGGCAGCTGAAGAGACTGAAATGTTTGGGATTCAGCGGCAGATTTTAGAGGGCTTTTTGGGTCGTCCTGCTCCAGTTGAGACGAGGCACTAGGCTGTGTTTCCTGCCCTTTTGTACCTGCTGAGCCTTTTTCTGCTGATTCTGCTTGGCTACCTCTTTACGGCTATGGAGTCCTCCTACACCTACCTGCCCCGTTCTGAGGCTAAGACCCTGGCAGAAGAATCAGGTAAGGCTAGTATTCGGGCTATCCTGGCTGACCCTGAACCCTATTTTCGGTCCCTGAGAATCTGGAGGGTCCTAACAGAAGTCGCCTCAATTCTCTGCTTTTTCCTCTTCCTCTACAGCCTGAGTAACCGGGTTTGGCTCAGCCTGCTGCTGACCTTGCCTGTCATGACGGTTCTGGTCTTCATCTTTTTTGGGGTCGCCCCCCGGCTGGTGGGCCGAACCAAGCAGGTCAAGGTCTTCTCTGCCCTTGCTGGACCGGTCTATGGGCTGGGGGTTCTGACCCGCCCCTTTTCCTCCCTGCTAACGGCCCTTTCCCGTAAGTTCAGCCCCAGGGATTCAGTGCACGTTACCGGGATTTTCACTGAAGATGAGATCCTTGAGTTTGTTGACCGGGCTAGCAATAGCGAAGCCATTGAAGATGATGAGGCTGAGATGGTCCAGTCCATCTTTGAACTGGACGAAACAAGAATTCGCTCCATTATGGTTCCCAGAACTGACATGGTCACCCTCCAGCAGCAGGAGAGCTTGGATGATGCTCTTTCCCTCTTCCTGCGCTCAGGCTACTCCCGGATTCCTGTTCTGGGGGCCTCCTTCGATGAGGTCCTTGGCATGCTCTACCTCAAGGACCTGGTAGCAGCCTACCGGGACCAGCGGCAGGAGGGGCAGGACCTTAGCCTGCAGGATTTACTGCGGCCAGTTCGATACGAACCTGAATCTAAACGGGTCATGGACCTGCTTAAGGAAATGCAGCGGGAGTCTACCCATGTGGCGATCGTGGTCGATGAGTACGGTGGAACAGCTGGCCTGGTCACCCTTGAGGATTTGATTGAAGAACTTGTAGGGGACATTTCTGATGAGTACGATCAGGAAAAACCTGAAGTGGTCATGCAAGAAGATGGCTCCTTTAACATCAGCTCCCGGCTGAGTATCTGGGAGCTGGGGGAAATCTTCGGGGTTGATCTTGAAGATGAGGATGTTGATACGGTTGGCGGCCTGCTCGCTAAGCATCTTGGCAAGGTACCTATTGTAGGTAGCCAGGTTGAGGTTGAGGGCATCAGGATTCGGGCTATCGGCTCCAGGGGCAGACGCAATAAGGTAGGCACCCTTCAGGTCTCTGCCCAAACCGCTCCCGCCCAGGAGCTAGAGGGGGTAGAGTGATGAGTAAAGCCATCCCTTTTGATTCTCTTGGAGTTTTTGCGTGAGTTTTGCCCCCTTCCCTGATCATTTCACTGCTGGGTTCGCGGTTTTGGTAGGCCGGCCTAATGCCGGCAAATCAACCCTGACCAATGCCCTGGTTGGCCAGAAGGTCGCTATTACCTCTAACCGCCCCCAGACCACCCGCCACACCATCCGCGGCATTGTCCATCAGGAAGACTTCCAGCTGGTTCTAGTGGACACCCCCGGCCTGCACCGGCCTCGAACCCTCCTGGGCGAGCGGCTCAATGACATGGTGGCACAGACCCTCTCTGAGGTGGATGTCATTGGTTTTTGTATTCCTGCCGATGAGCCTATTGGCCCCGGAGATCGCTATATCGCCCAGCAGCTGGCCGCCTCAGGCAATAAGCCCATTGTTGCTATTGTGACCAAGGCCGATAAGGTCGGCCACGAGCAGCTAACCAGCCAGCTTCTAGCTGTCTCTGCCCTGGGTGAGCAGGTGATGTCCGCTGAGCGGGCCATTCGCCGCCAGCGGCAGCAGAAGTTGGACCGTAAGCGGCAGGGCCTAGAAGATTTACCCTTCCGCAAGGACAGCGGCCCGGCAGCCCAGCGCAAGAAGCAGACTTCAACAGATCTGCCAGCCCCAGATGGTCTAGGTGGCTGGGCCGAGATTATCCCTGTCTCTTCAGTCAAGGACTACCAGGTTCAGGATCTGGCCCGCCTCTTTGCCAGCTACCTGCCAGTTTCTCCACCCCTTTACCCCAGTGGGGAGCTGACTGATGAGCCTGAGGCCACCCTGGTCGCTGAGCTGGTCCGTGAGGCAGCCCTTGAGGGTGTTGAAGATGAGCTTCCCCATTCTCTGGCCGTAACGGTAGAGGAAATGGGCCTCAGAGAGGGCCGCAGTAGCCAAAACCCCCTGCTTGATATTCACGTCAATCTCTATGTTGAGCGTGATTCTCAGAAGGGAATCATCATTGGTAAGCGGGGGGCCCGTCTGAAGGAGATTGGCCAGAAGGCCCGGCAGAATATTGAAGCCATGTTGGGTACAAAGGTTTTTCTCTCGATCCATGTAAAGGTTGCCAAGGACTGGCAGAGGGATCCTAGGGCCCTGGGCAAGCTGGGCTTTTAGCCTGCCTGAGCACAGGGGCAGGACAGGCAGTTTGAGAGTGCGGACTACTTTTTCTAGCCCGCCTCACAGCTTTATGGTCTAAGCTTGTTTCTTGCTGATTGTCAGTGACACTGTTGAAAAAGGATTCGGAGTAATCTCTATGGCCTCCCCGGGGAATAACTTCCAGCAGCCTCTTGAGCAACTTGGCCGCCACCTGCCAAACCCTCCAGCTCAGTCTAGGCAGGCTACCTGGATTGCTTTAGTCTGCCTGGCAGCTTTTATTTTTGTCTCTGCCCTAGGCGGCTTTGCCCTCTGGCGACTTCGGTCCAATGTTCAAACAGCTGAGATGAATATTGGTGAGCTTTCAGCTAACTTGGCCGAAGGACCCCTAGATATTCTGGTGATCGGTTCTGATACCCGCTCTGGGGCTAATAGCGCCTATGGGACGGCTGAAGATGCTGCCTCTGGGGCCAGGTCTGATGTGATGATGCTCGTTCAGGTGAGCCAGGATAGGACCAACGTTAACGTTGTCTCCTTTCCCCGGGACCTGATGGTTGATATTCCTAAGTGCACTGACCCTACTACTGGCAAGATCTACCCAGCCAGTAGTGATACTCAGATTAACGAAACCCTAGAACGGGGCGGGCCGGGCTGTACGGTGGCTACAGTCAGTAACCTGACCGGGGTTGCTGTTGACCATTTCATGCTGGTTGACTTCAACGCCGTCAAGGCCCTCTCCAGCGTGGTGGGCGGGGTTGAGGTCTGCGTGACTCAAGAAATTGATGACACCTACAGCGGCCTGAAACTTCAAGCAGGCACCTCCCTGGTCGAAGGGGAGCAGGCCCTGGCCTTCCTCCGTTCCCGCCACGGTTTTGGCGACGGTAGCGATACGGCCCGTATTCAGGCCCAGCAGAGCTTCCTGGCCTCCCTCCTGCGGAAGGTTCAGGCTGAAGGAACCCTGTCTAACCCCAGTATGCTTCTGAGCATTGCAGAGGCTATTACCCAGAATGTCACTGTTGATAAGGAACTGACCCAGCTAGGTAACCTGGTTGCTCTTGGTTCAATCTTTGCAACTGTTGATCTAAGCCAGGTCGTTTTCGCCACTGTTCCTACCGAACCTTACATCTATGATGAGAACAAGTTGCAGCTTTCGGCTGCCTCTGAGCAGTTCTTTGAGAGGCTTCAAGCAGACCAGTCCCTTTCGGAGCCTGAAGCAACTGCTCCTGCTACAGCCTCTGAAGAGGCGAGCGCAGCTGCTGCCCAGCCTAGTTCAAGTCCTTCCCTTGATCTGACTCTTCCCCTGACCCTGAGCAATGCCACCGGCTTGACTGACCGTTCAGAGAGCCTGCAGCTACTGGTTGAGGACTTAGGCTTTAGCGCTGTTAGCCCCCTGCTGGCTGAAACAAGCCTTGAAACATCCATCATTTACTACCCTGCTGTCTATGAGGCTGAAGCCCAGTTCCTGGGCCAGGCCCTAGGTATTACCCAGCTGGTAGCCTCAGAGGACTTCGCCAGCCTGACTCTCATTGCCGGCCAGGACCTTGCTGAAGCTGATAAGGTGGTGGCCCCTGAATCTGAGATTGCCGGTGGGGCTACTGGTCAGACAGCTGATCAGGTGACCTGTCAGCAGTCCTTTGGCTAGTCCGTCTCTTTGTTCACAAAGACCCTTCAGGGTGGATAAAGTATCTTGCCCGTCGCCTATTCGTGATACCTTGAACATAGTTCCCTGCCCATTACCTGGAGACCACCCATGAAGAACGTTCAGAAGCCGTCCCCTATGCCGGTTCACAAGTACCTGCCCTTTGACCAGCAGATTACTGTGTCTCTACCAGACCGAACCTGGCCGGATAAGACCATTACCCAGGCCCCCCGCTGGTGCGCTGTTGACCTTCGTGATGGCAACCAGGCCCTGATTGACCCCATGGATACAGAGCGTAAGCTGGCTATGTTCAAGCTGCTGGTTTCTATGGGCTATAAGGAAATCGAGGTTGGTTTCCCCTCAGCTTCAGCAACTGACTTCAATTTCGTCCGTACCCTGGTTGAAGAGGGCCATATTCCCGATGACGTGACCATTCAGGTTCTGGTGCAGTGCCGGGAGCACCTGATCCAGAAGACCTTTGAAGCCATCGACGGGGCACCTAGGGCTATTGTCCACTTCTACAACTCAACCTCTGTTCTGCAGCGGCGGGTTGTCTTCAACCAGGATCAGGATGGCATCTTGGATATCGCCCTGACCGGCGCTAGGCTCTGCAAGAAGTATGAAGAGCAGATGACCGGCGGAACCCAGGTCACCTACGAGTACTCACCGGAGTCCTTTACCGGAACTGAGCTGGAGTTCGCAGCTAGGGTCTGCAATGCTGTCACCGATGAGCTGGGCATTGGCGAGGGCAAGGAGGTTATTATCAACCTTCCTGCCACCGTTGAGATGGCCACCCCCAATGTTTATGCTGACTCTGTTGAGTGGATGAGCCGGAATCTGACCAACCGGGAACACGTGATCCTCTCCCTGCACCCCCACAATGACCGGGGAACTGGCGTAGCTGCCGCAGAGCTGGGCTACCTGGCTGGTGCAGACCGGATTGAGGGCTGCCTCTTTGGCAATGGCGAGCGCACCGGCAATGTTGACCTGGTGACCTTGGGCCTGAACCTTTACACCCAGGGGATTGACCCTCAGATTGATTTTTCTGATATTGATCAGATTCGCCGCACTGTTGAGTACTGTAACCAGCTACCGGTCCACGAGCGCTCACCCTACGGGGGTGACCTGGTCTTTACCGCCTTCTCTGGTTCCCACCAGGACGCCATTAAGAAGGGCTTTGAGCGGATGGAACAGGATGCAGCTGAGCAGGGTAAGTCTCTTGACGAGATGGTCTGGGCTGTTCCCTACCTGCCGATTGATCCAAAGGATTTGGGTCGCACCTATGAGGCTGTCATTCGGGTCAATTCCCAGTCTGGTAAGGGTGGGGTTGCCTACCTGCTGAAGAAGGATCATGGCCTGGATCTGCCAAAGCGGGCTCAGCAGGAGTTCTCTGCAATTGTTCAGGCCCGCACTGACGCTCATGGTGGCGAGATGGAAAGCAAGGCCCTGTGGGATATCTTTGCTGATGAGTACCTGCCCAGCCAGGATTCTAGCCAGCGGTGGGGTAAGTTCAGGATTGAGTCTTTGACCCTAGATTCCCAGGAGCATGGGGAAACTAGCCTGCGGCTGGGGCTGAACATTGACGGTCATACCTATAACCGCTCAGCTAAGGGCAGTGGACCGATTGACGCTCTTCAGAAGATTCTTTCTCAAGAGGGTGTTGATGTGAGGATCTTGGATTACTCCGAGCATACTCTGGCCTCTGCTGCAAATGCCCAGGCTGCCTCTTACATTGAGGCTGCTGTAGGTAGCCGGGTCCTGTGGGGTGTCGGTATTGATGCTTCTACAACCCGGGCGTCCTTGAAGGCTATGATTTCTGCTGTTAACCGGGCCCTGCGGGATGCTGCTTAGGCCCTGATGCTTAGCCCCCGGTCTCTTGTGATGGGAGACTGGGGGCTTTCTAGTTTTATTTGGGCTCCTGCTGTGGGATAATGGGAGGGTGAGTTCAGCGCTTTCTACGAAAAAGACCTTTCGAGATCGCGCTATTGTTTTAAGGACTCAGGATCTGGCTGACTATGACCGTATCCTGATTTTGGCAACTCCGAGCTCTGGTTTGCTTCATGCGGTTGCCCAGGGTATTCGCAAGCCCTCCTCTAAGTTTGGGGCCAGGCTTGAGCCCTTTATGTTTGTTGATTTTGAGGCTGTTCGCGGCCGGTCTTTGGCTACGATTTCTCAGGTGGTAACCCGCCGTCCCTTTGCTGCTGATTTGGCTACTGATTATGGCCGTTATACCTTGGCCTTGGTGATGGCAGAGGTGACTGAGCAGATTCTTAAGCACCGGCAGGCAGATTCTGACCAGGAGTTTTCCCTGCTGCTGGGGGCTCTGGGGGCCCTGACCGAGGGCAGACTTTCACCCTATCGGGTGCTTGATTCCTTCCTCTTACGGATGATGCACCAGGCTGGCTGGAGTATGGCTATTGCCGCTTGTGCCTCTGATTCTGATCACGGGCAGGGTGTCTTTTTCTCCCCTCAGGTGGGTTTGATCTGTCGGGCCTGTGCTCAGGCTGGTCTGTATCAGAAGTTGAGCCCTCTTGCTGCTGGTTCTGCCCTCTACTTATCTGATCTGGCCCTGGGCCGCTGGGAGCGACTGGGGGAGGACCTGCCCTTGGCTTTTTGCCAGACCTGGTCAGACCATATTATGGATTACGTTGAATGGCAGCTTGAACGGCCCTTGAAGGCCCGTGCGATTTTTGAGAAGGAAACACGATAGATGACAGCTCTTCGCCCCTACCCTCACCCTAGTGGGGTTACGCCCCCTCCGATCCCTGCTAAGTTTGTTCCCCAGCATGTGGCTGTTGTGATGGATGGTAATGGCCGCTGGGCTAATGAACGGGGCCTGCCGCGTAATGAGGGGCATAGGGCCGGTGAGGCTGCCCTATTGGACCTGGTGGCCGGGGCTATTGAGATGGGTATTCCCTATGTATCTGCCTATGCTTTTTCAACGGAGAATTGGCGCAGGAGCCCTGATGAGGTGGCCTTTTTGATGCGTTTTTCTTCTGAGGTGCTTGAGCGGCAGTTAGAGACCCTCAAGAGCTGGGGGGTAAGGATTCGCTGGGCTGGCCGCCGGCCTAAGCTCTGGAAGTCAGTGATTAATCTTCTGGAGCGCTGTGAGCAGGAGACTAGGAACAATACGGTTTGCACCTTAACCATGTGTGTTAACTATGGGGGGCGGGCTGAGATTGCTGATGCGGCTGCGGCCCTGGCTGAGGATATCGCAGCTGGTCGTTTGAAGCCCCGGCAGGTGACTGAGAAGACCTTCCAGAAGTACCTTGATGAGCCCGACCTGCCAGATGTTGATCTTTTCCTGCGGACCTCTGGTGAGCAGCGAATCTCTAACTTCCTGCTCTGGCAGAGCGCCTACGCTGAGATGGTTTTTATGAATGTTCTCTGGCCTGATGTTGATCGGACCGTTCTCTGGCAGGCTGTTGAAGAATATGCCCGCCGGGATCGGCGCTACGGTGGGGCTGTTGATCAGGTAACCCACTCTTAAGTTTTCCTCGTATGTCACTAGGCGAAAGCCGCTGCTGAAAGGGTTCCACTATGCGGATCTACCCAACCTTGTTCAAGCTCTTCTTTAAACCTATGGATGCTGAGAAGGCCCACCATCTGGGGATGTGGGGGGTTCAGACCCTGCGGCGTACTGGCATCTCCCGCTTGGGTTCTTCCTTTTTTGCCCCAGATCCTTCCCTAGCTACTGAGGTCATGGGCCTTCGCTTCCCCTCACCCTTTGGTTTGGCTGCTGGCTTTGATAAGGGGGGGCAGGCCATTGCCGCTCTGGGGAACCTTGGGTTTGGCCATATTGAGATTGGTACCGTTACCGGCCAGGCTCAGCCCGGTAACCCCCAGCCCCGGCTCTTTCGTCTAGTAGAGGATAAGGCCATTATTAACCGGATGGGTTTCAATAATGAAGGGGCAGCTAAGATTGGGCCCCGGCTGGCTGCGGCTAGGGCTGATCTTGAGGCTGAGTATCAGGGTAAGGTTCGGCCCCTCATTGGTGTAAATATTGGTAAGACTAAGCTGGTTGATCTTCAAGACGCTGTTGAGGACTACCTGGTCAGTACCCGGGTTTTGGCCCCTCAGGCCGACTACCTGGCCGTTAATGTTAGTTCCCCCAATACTCCCGGTCTTCGGGACCTGCAGGCAGTTGAGTCCCTTGAGCCCCTCTTGGCTGCTGTCCGTCAAGAGGCTGATCGGGTGGTGAGGGACCGTCGGGTTCCTCTGGTGGTCAAGATCGCCCCAGACCTGGCCGATGAGGATATTCGCCAGGTGGCTCAGATGGCCCTGCGTCTTGGCCTGGATGGGATTATTGCAACCAATACCACGATTGCCCGCCAGGGCTTGGGGCTGCGGAGCTCTGAGCAGCAGGTGCAGGAGATCGGGGCTGGGGGTCTGTCTGGCGCGCCCCTTAAGGCCCGTTCTTTAGAGGTTTTGCGCCTGCTCAAGAGCGAGGTGGGGGACCAGCTGGCTCTGATTTCTGTAGGTGGGGTCAGTAGCGCTGAGGATGTTGCTGAGCGTCTTGCAGCTGGAGCTAACCTGGTTCAGGGCTATTCTGCCTTTATCTATGAGGGTCCCTGCTGGGCTGCCCATATCAATCGGGGCCTACTCAAGCTGGGCCTGGGCCGCTAGGTCCACAGGGTCTTGCCCTCTCTGAGGGGCTTAGATGCTAAGGGTCCCTCTAGGCTGAGCCTAGGGGGACCCTTCTTCCAGCAGCTGCTCTTTCGGTTTTTGCTGGTTTTAGTTGGGGTATTCTCCCCGCTTGACCTGGGGCTTGGGCAGGCGGAAGCGGCGGATCATCATAACCCGGTTGAAGGCGTAAAGGCCTGAACGGGGTTCGAGGCTGCCGAACTTGGCTTCGAGTTTCTTCTTGAGCTTGCGCCACATGATGTAGTAGTCAGCAATCCAGAGCAGGATCATGGCCCACATGAAGAGAACTGTGTACTGTTGGGTGCCGGGGGAGAAGAGACCAACAATGAAGACTGCCAGAATAACAATCAGCATAATGTCGCCCAGGTTGAAGCGGGCGTCAACGTAGTCTCGGATGTAGCGGCGCTGGGGGCCGCGGTCATTGACGGGTAGGTAGCGTTCATCACCGGTTTGTAGGGCTAGCTGCTGCTTTGCCCGTAGTTCCCGGTCGGCTTCCCGTTCTGCCTCTTTAGCTGCCTTGCGGTCTGCGGGGACAAGCGGGGTGCGGCGGGCAGCTTCCCTTTCCTTCCGGGAGGGAGTGGGCCGACCCTTGGGGGCAGTGTAGCTGCCCTTGCTCTGGTCCTCCTGCTGGGGCTGGGCTGGGGTTACTTGTTCATCTGGAGCCAGGCTGGCTTCTTCTTGTTTCTTACTACGACCAAACACCCCTTAAGAATAACCAAGTTCTGGTCTAGAAATACATTCGGAGCGTATTCTGAGATGTATGTCTGTCTCTGATTTTTCTTTTTCTACTGCCCAGGCCCTCCAGCAGGCCATTGATGATGCCTACCAGCAGACCCTTCAGAGCTTGAAGGAGCTGGTGGCCATCCCCTCTGTTGCCTGGGAGTCTTTTGACCTATCTGAGGTTGAGCGTTCTGCCCGTAAGGTTCAGCAGCTGGCCCTTGCTGCCGGTTTTGAATCAGCCCAGGTGCTCTCTGTTCCCTATGGGGATGAGGGGAAGATGGGAATGCCTGCCCTACTGGCCCATAAGCCGGCCGAAGCTGGATACCCAACCTTTTTGCTCTATGCCCACCATGATGTGCAGCCGGCAGGGGATCTGCAGGAGTGGAAGACCCCTCCCTTTGAGGCCACCCTCGTAGGGGATCGGCTCTTTGGGCGGGGGGCTGCCGATGATAAGGCTGGTCTGATGGCCCACCTGGCAGCCTTTTCTGCTGTTCGACAGGTTCTAGGGTCTGATTTTAGGGCTGGGGTGACCCTCTTTATTGAGGGGGAGGAGGAGGCTGGTTCTCCTAGTTTTGATGCCTTTGTTACCCGCTATCAGAAGGAGCTGGCTGCTGACTACATTATTGTGGCTGACTCAGCGAACTGGAAGGCGGGCCTGCCGGCTTTGACCTCTAGCCTGCGGGGAGTGGCCAGTGGGGATATTCGGGTGCGGGTCAGTGAGCATTCGGTTCATTCGGGCATGTTCGGTGGGCCTCTTTTGGATGCTCCTACGGTTTTGGTTCGTCTACTGGCCAGCCTCCATGACTCTCAAGGTTCAGTTGCAGTTGAAGGTTTAATATCTGGACCTGAACCTGAGGTTGAATATCTTGAGGAGGATTTCAGGCAGGACGCTGCCGTCCTAGACGGGGTGGAACTTGCCGGCCGGGGCTCCATCGCCTCCCGCCTCTGGAACCAGCCTGCCATCAGCCTGATCGGAATGGATATCAGCCCGGTAGACCAGTCCTCAAACACCCTAAGAGCCGAATGCAGGGCCAGGATCAGCCTGCGTCTTGCCCCCGGCCAGGATCCTGCACAGGCCCACCAGCTACTAGCCCAACATGTCAGCCAGCAGGCCCCCTGGGGGGCAGAAGTCAGCTACCAGCCTGTTGATTCTGGAAAGCCCTATCAGGCCGACCTCAGCGGCCCAGGGGCCCAGTTAGCCCTAGCTGCCCTTGAGAAGGCCTGGGGGAAAAAGCCTGTCACTACCGGCATGGGCGGCTCCATTCCCTTTATCGCCACCCTTTCTGACCTCTACCCAGAGGCTCAAATCCTGATTACCGGCATTGAGGACCCAGATACCCGGGCCCACAGCGCCAATGAGTCCCTTTACCTTCCAGACTTCAAACGGGCCATCCTGGCTGAAGCCCTCATGCTCGCTGAAGTCTCTTAAAGGCCTCTCGCCAGAATCACTTAGGGGGCGTAAGATGGGAAGGAAAATAGTTCAGAAAGGACAGTTATGACTGAATCAACCCTGCCAGACCAGCTACCTACCCACGGGGTAAACCTGACCGATGTGGCAGCCCAGAAGGTGCGGGCCCTCCTTGAGCAGGAAGGCCGTCAGGACCTGCGCCTGCGTATTGCTGTTCAGCCCGGTGGCTGCTCAGGTTTGATCTACCAGCTCTACTTCGATGAGCGGGTCCTTGAAGGCGATGCCCTGCGGGACTTTGATGGTGTTGAGGTTATTGTTGATCGCATGAGCGTACCTTACCTTGATGGATCAACCATTGACTTTGAAGACAGCATCTCTAAGCAGGGCTTTTCCATCGATAACCCCAACGCCCAGGGCTCTTGTGCCTGTGGAGATTCCTTCCACTAGGCCCCAGATTTAGGCCTAAGAGGGGACCTACTCTTTGAGGTAGGTCCCCTCTTCCTTTTCTTCTATCCGAAGAAAAATGAAATACTTATGTCATGACACGAGCAATCATCGACAGGTTGTCAGCCACAGGGGCTGATTACAGGTAAGCTCGTATTGAAAGATTTATCACCTGGGCTCATACTGTCCACACACAGTTCCGGGTGACACGCACATCGCTACAGGAAGGGCCGTCTGTGAGTTCGCAGCATCGAACCAGCAGTAAGAGGCTGAAGGGGGCCGCATTTGCAGCCACCTCTGCAGTTTCAGCGCTGCTCTTGACCGGTTGTTCAGACCAGGCTTCGGTAGGCTGGTTGCCTACTCAGCGTGGCGTAACTGATAATGTCGACACCATCATGGACCTCTGGATTGGTACCTGGATTGCGGCTCTAGCCGTTGGTCTGGTCACCTGGGGCCTTATGCTCTGGTGCATTATTGCCTACCGCCGCCGTAAGTATGAAACCGGCTATCCCCGCCAGGTGAGCTACCATGCTCCCCTTGAAATTTTCTACACCGCTATCCCGATCATCTTGATCGTCAGCTACTTCACCTTCTCTGACGCAGCAGAGCGCCAGATTACTGCCCCTAAGGCTGAAACCCATGACGTTGTGGTTGAGGTCTACGGCAAGCAGTGGTCCTGGGACTTCAACTACATCAATGAAGGTGTCTACTTCGCTGGTGTTCAGGCCCGGCTCGATAAGGAAGGGGACACCGGTATTGAAGATACCCTTCCCACCCTTTACCTGCCGGTCAACTCAACTGTTGATGTCCAGCTGAAGTCTCGTGACGTCATCCACTCCTTCTGGGTACCTGCCTTCCTCGAGAAGCGGGACACCATCCCCGGCATGACCAATCACATGTACTTCACCACCGGTAGCGAACCAGCTCGTTACGCTGGCAAGTGTGCCGAACTCTGCGGTGAGTACCACTCCGAGATGCTGTTCAACGTAGAAGTTGTCAGCCAGGAGGACTACGAGGCCTACATTCAGTCTCTTGAAGAGGCAGGTAACGTCGGCCGCCTAGGTGACGAGTACAACCGCAACCCCAACCAGAACGCAACCAGCGAGAACTAAGAGGTAACCCGTGACTACTCTAGAGTATTCAGCGGAAACAACCGGCAGTGTTGTTCCGCGGGTGGTTCCCAAGTCCAAGGGACGAATCATCGTCAATTGGCTGACCTCCACCGACCACAAAACCATCGGGTACATGTACCTGATTGCTGCCTTCATCTTCTTCTGCTTTGCCGGTGTCATGGCCCTGCTTATGCGCCTGGAGCTCTACACCCCCGGTATGCAGATCCTTGAAACCAAGGAGCAGTTCAACCAGCTCTTTACCATGCACGGCACCCTGATGCTGCTCATGTTTGGTACCCCCCTCTTTACCGGCTTTGCTAACGTCCTAGTGCCCCTGCAGATTGGTGCCCCCGACGTTGCCTTCCCCCGGCTAAACTCCCTGGCCTTCTGGTTCTTCCTCTTTGGCTCCCTGGTAGCCATTGCAGGCTTCCTCACCCCCCAGGGTGCAGCCTCCTTCGGCTGGTTCGCCTACGCTCCTTTGAACAGCACCACCTACAGCCCTTCTGTTGGCGGTGACCTCTGGATCTTCGGTCTAGCCCTTCAGGGCTTTGGCACCATCATGGGTGGTGTCAACTTCCTGACCACCATCCTCTGCATGCGTGCCCCCGGTATGACCATGTGGCGTATGTCAGTCTTCACCTGGACTACCCTGATCACCGCTATTCTGATCATCATGATCTTCCCCCCGCTGGCTTCAGCCCTCTTTGCCCTTGGCATGGACCGTCGCCTGGGTGGACACATCTTTGATCCTGAAAACGGTGGGGCAGTCCTCTGGCAGCACCTCTTCTGGTTCTTCGGCCACCCCGAGGTCTACGTTCTGGCTCTGCCCTTCTTTGGCATTGTTTCAGAAATCATTCCCGTCTTCTCCCGTAAGCCCATCTTCGGCTACAAGGGCCTGATTTTTGCAACCATTGCCATTGCTGCACTGTCAGTAACTGTGTGGGCTCACCACATGTACGTCACCGGTGCAGTCATGCTGCCCTTCTTCTCCTTCATGACCATGCTCATTGGTATTCCCACCGGTGTTAAGTTCTTCAACTGGATTGGCACCATGTGGCAGGGCTCCATCACCTTCGAGACTCCTATGCTCTGGGTCTTTGGCTTCCTGATCACCTTCCTCTTCGGTGGTATTACCGGTGTTATCCTGGCAACCCCGCCCCTGGACTTCCACCTATCAGATTCCTACTTCGTTGTGGCCCACTTCCACTACGTCATCTTCGGAACCCTGGTCTTCGGTATGTTCGCAGCCCTTTACTTCTGGTGGCCCAAGTTCACCGGTAAGATGCTCAACGAGTCCCTGGGCAAGATCCACTTCTGGCTCCTCTTCATCGGCTTCCACATGACCTTCCTCATCCAGCACTGGCTGGGCGTCGATGGCATGCCCCGCCGCTACGCTGACTACATGCCTGAAGACGGCTTCACCTGGATGAACCAGCTGTCAACTGTTGGCTCCATGCTTCTAGCTGTTGCCATGATTCCCTGGTTCTGGAATGTCTACAAGACCCACCGCTACGGCAAGAAGGTTGAAGTAGACGATCCTTGGGGCTTTGGTGGCTCCCTGGAGTGGGCAACCTCTTGCCCCCCTCCCCGCCACAACTTCACCGCCCTGCCTCGGATCCGTTCAGAACGTCCTGCCCTGGACCTACACCACCCTGAACTGTCCACCAACAACGATGTCGCTTCAGCAGCCCGCAAGGCTGCAGGCCACTAGGAGGAAACCGTGAAACTTCTTGCTAAGATTTTCGGCTTAATCGGTCTCTTCCTGATTCCTATGGGCATCATCTACGGCTTCATGACCGACTTCACCGAATGGGCTGGTTTCCCGGCTATTTTGGCAACCGCAGTCATGTGCCTCTTCCTCTGGTACTTCTTGAGCTTCACTGACAAGAAGCACCCGGATATGCCCTACGAGAACGAGGCTGGCGAGATCGCAGAGGCAGCTGGCGACTACGGTTTCTACTCACCGTGGTCCTGGTGGCCCCTCTTCATTGGTGCCGCCTGCACCATTGTTGTTGTTGGTCTAGCCATTGACTGGTGGATTGTACTCGTTGCTATTCCCTTTGCAGCAGCAGCTGTTCTGGGCTGGGTTTACGAATACAGCCGGGGCGATCACGCCCACTAGCTTGCTGCTGAATCCAGTAGCCTTCAGCGGGCCGCAGGCTTGAAAAAGTTTCTGACCGTCTGACGCTTGAGCTAAGAGATAAGGGTGGGTCCCTCACTGAAAGTGGGGGACCCACCCTTTTGCTCTTTTAATCCTGAAATCCTCTACCTTCTAGCCTGCCTTCATAGAAGCTTATTCAAAAGGGGTTCCGCAGGCTCACGCTGGATGGAGCCCAGCAGATTCCGAGCGCGCGAGGAAACAAATCTGCGGGCGGAATAGGCGCAAGCCTGACCCTCACGCCCCGCCTTGCGGCGGATTCCGTGACCTCATGAGTGCTCGCACGCTCGCACCCGGTCACTTCATCCGAGCCAGCAGCTTCGCTGTGAACCTGCTTCACCTACCCATATGAATAAGCCTCTGCAAAGCCCGCCTTCTCTCTGATCTCTTCTGCCCCCAAGCCTCTGCTTACTTCTAGGGGCCCCTTATTTTTCCCTCTCAGCGCTTCGTAGCTGGGCCCCAGGTACAAACTCAACAGCTGGCCATAGAAGCCTCTTAGATCCCCTCTAGGGCCGCTCAGGGCGGCTAGGCGGCTAGGAGTAGCGTGGGTTAGTTGCTGAGCAGCTTAGGACTCTGCCTGCTTGCCCTGAGGCTCAGGGCAAGCCCTAGGAGTAAAAAGCAGAGCCCTAGGCAGAGAAGGTGGGACAGGCTTTTAGGTCAAGAAGTTATTAGGCCAAGGGAAACGAGGGGGGAATAAAGAGAAGAGGAGGGGAAATAAGGAGAGGGGGAAGAAAGAGAAGAGCAGGGCCAAAAGCGCCCTGGATGATAGAAGAAGAGGCCCCAGGGGCGCCCAGATGCCCCTCTAAGGGCCTTTCACCTTCAGAAGGTAACAGAAACCCATCTCAAGGGTTCTGAGGGCTAGGAAGGTGATACTGAGGGCTTGTAAGGGTTTTCATGATCAAATCTGACCACAAAAAATGGGGCACCCCCACAAGGGAGGTGCCCCATTCTAACTACAACCAGTATTTACTTATCCAGTGAGTTGCTGTTCTGAGCGCCAAGCTCATGATCTGAGTGGTGGTGATGAGCTGCTTCAAGCTCAGCAGGAGTTACTGCAATCACCCGATCTTCAAACCAGATCTTTGACAGGGCTGCCCGAGTCTTTTCAACCAGACCAACCTTGCCCTTCTTATTGGGCTGGGCAGGTAGGGGAGCAGGAGACTCGAAGGAAACCAGCTGGTAGCGGCGGTACTCATCAAGAGGCTGGTGAACCTCAATGAACTCGCCGTGGGGCAGCTGAACAACCTTACCGGTTTCAACCCCGTGCAGTACCAGTTCCCGATCCTTACGCTGCAGAGCCAGGCAGATTCGCTGAGTAATCAGGAAGCCAATCAGGGGCCCGAAGAGGAAGGTGAAGCGGAGCCAGTAGGCTACGTCATTCAGGGAGACATGGAAGTGGGTTGCAATCAGGTCAGAGCTTGCTGCAATCATCAGGGCTGAGTAAGCAATGATGCCTGCAACACCAACGCCGGTCCGGAAGGGGGCGTTACGGGGACGGTCCAGGATGTTATGAACCCGGTTGTCCTTGGTAACCCACTGCTCAATCCAGGGCCAGAAGACCATTGCCATCATCACTGAGCCTGCCATCAGGGCGAAGGGGAGCAGAACGCTGAGAACCCAGGTTCCGCCCAGGAACTCAAATTCCCAGGGGAAGGGCCAAACGCCAGGCCAGAGACGAAGGGCACCGTCACCGAAGCCAACGTACCAGTCAGGCTGGGTACCGGCCTGAACGGGGGAGGGATCGTAGGGACCGTAGTTCCAGATGGCATTGATGGTGAAGGTAGCACCCAGGAAGGCGATGATGCCAAAGACGATGAAGAAGAAGCCACCGGCCTTAGCAGCGTAGACCGGGCCAACGGGGAAGCCGACAACATTGTTCTCGGTCCGACCGGGGCCAGGGTACTGGGTGTGCTTGTGCAGAACAACCATGAACATGTGAATAGCCACCAGCAGCAGAAGCAGGGCGGGAATAATCATGATGTGCAGGGTGTAGAGGCGACCAATGACG
The DNA here is from genome assembly GCA_034090985.1 of Rothia sp. (in: high G+C Gram-positive bacteria). Classification (GTDB taxonomy): domain Bacteria; phylum Actinomycetota; class Actinomycetes; order Actinomycetales; family Micrococcaceae; genus Rothia. The sequence continues at coordinate 25,138 of JAXDRN010000077.1, forward strand.
GCAGTACCGGGGAACTCCCCACCAAAGAAGAAGAGGGAGATGTAGGTACCAACCAAGGGGATGGACTTGAAGATACCGTCAATAATGCGCAGACCGTTACCTGACAGAACGTCATCGGGCAGTGAGTAGCCGGTAAAACCAGCCAGGATACCGATGATCAGCAGGGTACAACCAACAACCCAGTTCAGTTCACGGGGGCGGCGGAAGGCACCGGTGAAGAAGACGCGCAGCATGTGCACGCTCATGGCCATCATGAACATGAGGGCTGCCCAGTGGTGAATCTGGCGCATGAGCAGACCACCGCGAACATCAAAGGAGATGTCTAGGGTAGAGGCGTAGGCGGCAGACATGTGGGTACCCTTCATGGGCACGTAGGAACCATCGTAGGTTACCGAGACCATGGTGGGGTTGAAGAAGAAGGTCAGGAAGGTACCTGAAATGATGAGAATCACCAGGCTGTAGAGGGCAACTTCACCGAACATGAAGGACCAGTGGTCAGGGAAAATCTTCCGACCAAATTCCTTGATGATGCCAGAAGCGCCAACCCGCTGATCAACATAGTGGGCAATGCGACCGGTAGAGGTCTTTGCCTTGTAGTCAGACTGCAGAGTGCTTGACATTATGCTTCACCTGCCATTTCCTTCATATGCTGTGCCCGCTCCCAGTAGCCGGGGCCAACAGGTTCCTTAAAGTCGCTCTGGGCAACCAGGTAACCTTCTGAGTCCACTGCAATAGGTAGCTGGGGCAGAGGGTGGCCTGCAGGACCGAAGACAACCTTGCACTCCTGCTCAGCGTCAAAGGTTGACTGGTGGCAGGGGCAGAGCAGGTGGTGGGTCCGCTGCTCGTAGAGAGCAATGGGGCAGCCAACGTGAGTACAGACCTTGGAGTAGGCGTAGATACCATCTACGTTCCAGTTCTCTCGACCAGGGGTGACCTGCTTGATGTCAGCAGGGTCCAGGCGCATGAGCAGAACAACGGCCTTTGCCTTTTCCTCAAGGTAGCCATTTTCGTGGCTGAGGCTTGAGAGGGTCTCGGGCAGAACGTGGTAGGCAGAACCAACAGTTACGTCAGCTGCCTTGATGGGGGTGCCTGAAGGGTCCCGCACCAGGCGGACGCCCTCATCCCAGAGGGTGTACTTCAGAACAGATGGATCAGCTGGGCCCAGGTCCCTAAAGAGGGTCACAAAGGTGAGGGGTGCCAGAATTACTGATCCGATTAGGGTGTTGCGTAGAAGAGGACGGCGCTTGATGCCGGACTCTTCAATGATGGTTTCTACGATTTCCTGAGCCTGGGCCCGGTCCTCTTCAGAGGTTACGGCGTGACGCTCTTCGACCATTTCATGGTCAGGCATCAGGCTACGAGCCCAGTGGACGATACCGATACCGATACCGAACATGGCAAAGGCGATGCCAAGACCCAGCAGTAGGTTCTGCAGGCGAAGCATGTTGTTTGCCTCAGGGTTCATGACATCGTAGAAGTTGCCGCTTACCTCAATACCGAAGTAGCCAACCCAGAAGAGCAAGGAGCCAAGCATGGAGAGGACGAATAGTAGAACTACCTGTCGCTCAGCACCTTTTGCCTTTGCAGGGTGAACATCTGTCAGTCGTGGGGAGTGAGGGGGAAGTCCCGGGTTTGGGAAGGCCTCCTGCCCTGCCTCCTGAGAGGTAACAACGGCTGCATTGTGCTGTGCACCGTCACTATGGTTTCCCATGTGTTGCCTCAAATCTTCCTTGATACGAAATTTATGTGTGTGCGTGAGCCTAGGCAGCTCGTGAAGTTAGCCAAAGGGTAAAAGCAATAACAATGACTAGGCCAAGGGTCCAGATCAAGAGACCTTCAGAGACCGGACCTAGAGAGCCAAGCTTGAAACCGCCTACAGATGCGTTCACTTCCTGAGCCTTCAGGTAGGTAATAACATCGCGCTTCTCTTCAGGGGTGATGTTCGCATCGTTAAAGACAGGCATGTTCTGGGGGCCAGTTTCCATGGCCTCATAGATGTGCTTTTCTGATACGCCCATCAGGGTAGGAGCAAACTTACCGCGGGTCAGTGCACCACCAACACCGGCGGCGTTGTGGCACATTGCGCAGTTAGCCAAGAAGACCTTGGCGCCGTTGGCTGCATCGCCCTGGGATACATCAAGGTATTCCTCTTCAGGGATGGCAGGGCCGGCACCGAGAGATGCAACGTAGGCTGCAAGCTGCATGGTCTGCTGGTCGTTGAACTGGCCGGGCTTGAGCTGAGCCTGAACACCCTGCATCTGCATGGGCATACGGCCGGTACCTACCTGGAAGTCAACTGCAGCTGCACCAACACCAATCAGAGAAGGTCCGTCAACGGAGCCCTCAGCGTTGGTGCCATGGCAGGTAGCGCAGTTGGCCAAGAAGAGCTTCTGGCCGGCAGTGATGTCTTCTTCAGTGTAGGTGGTGGTGCTGGTTGCAGCCTGGGCCTGGTTGGTTGCGGTAGCAACCGCGTAGAGGCCGCCTGAGAGCAGCAGGGCAAGGGTAAGCAAGACCAGAGCCGCGAGCGGATGACGCCGCTTTTGAGAAAGTGCTTTCACGTCAACCTTCCTTATATGTGTGTGCTGTTGGATTACTTAGGTATGGTTACCGGTTACTTGAGGAAGTAGACAACGATGAATAGAACGATCCAGACAACGTCTACAAAGTGCCAGTAGTAGGAAACAACGATTGCTGAAGTTGCTTCGTAGTGACCAAAACGCTTAGCAATGTAAGCACGACCGATAATCAGCAGGAAGGCAATCAGACCGCCGGTCACGTGCAGAGCGTGGAAACCGGTGGTGATGTAGAAAGCTGAACCATAGGCGCTTGAAGCAATGGTCATGCCCTCAGCGACGAGGTTGGCGTATTCGTAAGCCTGTACAGAGACGAAGAAGGCGCCCATGATGAAGGTCAGAAGGAACCATTCAACCATGCCCCATTCGCGCAGGTTGAAGATGGAACCGGTGCGGCGGGGCTTAAGCTGCTCAGCCTTGAAGACACCAAACTGGCAGGTAACAGAACTCAGGACCAGCACGATGGTGTTGGCCAGAGCGAGCGGGACTTCAAGCAGCGGGGTGTTCTCAGCCCAAATATCGGGGCGAGATGCCCGCAGAGTGAAGTACATTGCGAACAGGCCGGCAAAGAACATGAGCTCTGAGGCGAGCCAAATGACGGTGCCTACAGACACCTGATTGGGTCGATTCAGAGCGGCATGGGCCGACTTACTGGGAGTATGGGTTGCAGTTGTCACATAGACATTATGTCTGCAAAAGACCTCTCGTACCAAGAGGCGGGGCCCTTTGCAGGGTGGTGTGTTGTAAATCCAGCCTCTACTGGCCTGAATTTTCGGGCTTCTTGCTTCTTTTATGACGAAAGGGGAAGGGAAGATTGCGTCCGTGACTCTAGCAACCGCCTTCTCAAAGTCTGGGTGCTTGACTGGCCGGGCAGTAGAATGGCAGGCATGAATGAAAGTGTGACCTGGAAGCAGGTATTGAATCAGCTGGTTCAGCAGCAGGACCTCTCAGCAGATCAGGTGGCCTGGGCTATGGATCAGCTCATGACTGGCCAAACTCCTGAGGCCATCGCAGGGGCCTTTTTGCTTGGACTTCATGTTAAAGGTGAAAGTTCAGGGGAGCTAGCTGCCCTGGCCCAGGGAATGCTCCAGAAGGCAACCCCGCTGCAGGTCAATCGGCAGGCCCTTGACCTGGTGGGAACCGGGGGAGACCAGCACAATACTGTTAATATCTCAACCATGGCCTCCCTGCTAGCTGCTGGAGCCGGGGCTCCTGTGGTCAAGCATGGAAACCGGGCCTCCTCATCGATGACCGGCAGTGCTGATGTCCTCCAAGAGTTAGGTATTAACCTAAACATGAAGGTTAATGATTTGGCCAGCTGCCTTGAAGAAGTTGGTATCAGCTTCCTCTTTGCCCAGGTCTTTCATCCAGCCGTGCGCCACATAGCCCCTATTCGTAAAAGCCTTGCTGTGCCTACAGCCTTTAACTTCCTTGGCCCTATGACCAACCCGGCCCGGGTTAAGTCGTCTGCTGTGGGTGTGGCAAGGTCAGATATGGCTGAAAAGATGGCCCAGGTCTTTGCGGCCAGGGGGGATCATGCCCTGATCCTCAGGGGCTCAGATGGTCTTGACGAACTGACCATCACCGGACCTTCTCACATTTGGGAAGCCTGGGATGGGGGAGTGAAGGAGCACAGCTTTGACCCTGCCAGCTATGGCTTTAGCTATGCCAGCCTCGATGAACTGCGGGGCGGGGACGCAAAGCATAACGCTCAGGTTGTAGTTGAAGTTTTGCAGGGGAGGCCTGGCCCCATTCTAGATGCCGTTTTGATCAACGCAGCAGCTGGCCTGCTTGCCTACAGCCCACTCAATTCTGACCTGGACTTTAAGGACAGGTTTGCCCAGGCCCTTGAAAAGGCCCGCCAATCCCTAGAGAGCGGATCGGCCCAGTCAGTACTTGATCGCTGGATTGACTTTAGCCGAAGGGTCTAAGTACTAGCCCAAATCTAAAGGAAAATGGCCTGCTGCCCAAGGATTCAACTGCCTTGGGTAGCAGGCCATTGTGCTAGGAAGCTACAGCTTAGACCTCAGAGGCCCTAGGCCCTAGAAGCCCGGGGGCGCTTAATGAGCCAGTAGATCAGTCGCCAACCGGGTAGAAGAATCAGCAGGGTAAGGGCTGAAACGATAATGAAGGCGGTTGCTGCTGTATCGCCAAAGGAGAGGCGAAGGGCAAGGCCACAGCTCAGGGTTACCAGCCAGAGCATGAAGCCTTCAAGGAGCAGGGGAAGCTGCCTGCGGCTGGCAAGGAACCAGACACCAAGATGGCCTAAGAGTAGGGCCAGAAGGAAGGGGGCTGCTGTGGGTAGCAGGCCAGTCAGTGGCTGCTGGTGGCTACTGAGGCCTAGGGTAATAAAGACCAGGACGGCAAGGGCGTCGCAGGCTGCGCGCAGGGGCTGGCTCAGCGGAAGCTTATCTGTACTCATACTGCTTAACTCTAGTCCTTGGGCCAGCTGACAAGGGGGACTTTGGGGGCCAGAGGGGAGGCCTTTTAAGGTCTACTTTACATAATGTATATTATCGGCCTTTTACCAACCTTGCCTTTGGCCCCATTAGGCACAAACTTCTCGACATATATGAACCTTCACAAGAGATCTGCCACGGTGTAAGGAAGAATAGAAGAAAGACCCAACCTAGAAGGAGCACACTATGATCGATTGGCTACTGACTCACCCCTGGGCCTTCTGGCTATTCCTTGCCCTCTGCCTTGGAATCATTGAAATCCTCCTTCTGGATTTCGCCTTCCTCCTACTAGCCTTAGCAGCCCTTCTTACCTCAGCTAGTAGCCTACTGATTCCATCATTCCCCCTACAGGCCCTGCTTTTCAGCGTCCTTAGCATTCTTCTGCTCCTAACCCTCAGGCCCCGCCTGCTGGCCAAGCTACATTCTTCCTCACCCCAGGTAGAAATGAACAGCGCCGCCTACCTAGGCCAGCTGGCCCTCGTCCTTGAGCCGGTCAGCAGCAATCAGGGTCTCATCAGCCTTGACCAGCAGCCCTGGTCAGCCCGCTCCCTAGACCCCCAGGCCCTCTACCCAACTGGCACTACCGTACAGGTTCATCAGATTCAGGGAGCTACAGCCCTAGTCTCACTGCCGGAAGCATCCAAAAAAGCCTAGCCTTAAGTAGACAAAACTAAACATTCTAGACCTAGACAACCACCCCACCTAGAAAGTAAAACTATGCAAGCTGCAACTATCACCACAGGAATTATCCTGGGCGGCCTAATGCTCTTGGTCCTGATCATCCTGATCAAGGCCATTAGAATTATCCCCCAAGCCCGGGCCGGAATCGTTGAACGCCTGGGTAAGTACCATGTCACCCTTAACCCTGGCTTCCACATCACTGTTCCCTTCATTGACCGGGTTCTACCCCTCATTGACCTGCGTGAACAAGTAGTCTCCTTCCCCTCCCAGTCAGTTATTACCGAAGATAACCTGGTCGTTGGGATTGACACGGTCGTTTACTTTCAGGTCACTGACCCCAAGGCCGCCACCTACGAAATCACCAACTACATTCAGGCCGTTGATGAGCTAACCAGCGCAACCTTGAGGAACGTTGTCGGTGGCCTCAACCTGGAGCAGACCCTCACCTCACGAGACCAGATTAACGCTGAGCTGCGCGGTGTTCTTGACTCCACCACCGGCCGCTGGGGTCTGCGGGTCTCTAGGGTTGATATCAAGGAAATCAACCCTCCCCACTCCATCCAGGACTCAATGGAAAAGCAGATGCGGGCCGAACGAGACCGCCGGGCTGCAATCTTGACAGCAGAAGGCCAGAAGCAGGCCCAGATCCTCACCGCTGAAGGTGACTCCCGGGCCGCAATCCTTCGGGCCCAGGGCCAGAAGCAGTCCCAAATCCTCACCGCTGAAGGTGACGCCCAAGCTGCAGTCCTTCGGGCCGATGGTGAAGCCCAGGCCATTGCTAAGGTCTTCCAGGCCATTCACGACTCCAACCCCACCCAGAAACTCCTGACCTACCAGTACCTGCAGACCCTGCCCAAGCTGGCAGAAGGAGATGCCAACAAGCTCTGGTTCATTCCAACCGAACTGGGCGATGCCCTCCGCGGCCTTGGCAAGGCCTTTGATTCTTCTGACCTACAAGACACTGAAGAAGGTCAGGAAAAGGCTAGCCCCAGCCAGGTATAATAGGGTTTTGCTCTAGTCCTATTAGCTCACCCTTCTTGGAGGTACATTTTGAGCGATCGCAGCCTACGCGGTATGCGGCTGGGTTCCCAGTCCATGGAAACCGAATCCGGCGTTGAACCAGCCCCCCGCCAGCGGGTCGAATACCGAACCGAAGACGGTGAACGAGTCTTCGTCACCTTCTCCCAGGAAGCTGAAATTCCAGCCAGCTGGACAGCCAAGTCCGGCAAGGAAGCCTTCCTTGTCACAGGCGACGGAAAAATCGAGGACAACTCTGATAAGCCAGTCCGCACCCACTGGGACATGCTGCTAGAACGCCGCAGCATTGAAGAACTAGAAAAGACCCTTCAGGACCGGCTAGAAATCTACCGGGAACGCCACGCCCTCTAAGGCTAAGGCTACTCCCCCAGCTAGCCTCCATCCTTCATAGCTAGCGAACAGAAGAGGAGGGCTGGTCTCAATCTGAGACCAGCCCTCCTCTTCTGCTAGCAGTAACCTTACCTAAGTAGCTAGGGCCTAGCTTTTGAGGAACTTCTGAAGAGAGTTCAAGCGCCCCTTCAGGCCCCAGCTAGTTACCTTCTTCATAGAATCAAGAATAATACTGCCATCCATCTTAGAATCGCCCACTTCGCGCTCAACAAAGGTAATGGGAACCTCCCGGATTTTCAGGCCGGCCTGCTCAGACCTCCAGGCCAAATCCACCTGAAAAACGTAGCCCTTAGAGTCAATCCCCTCAAGGTTCAGCCCTTGCAGGGCCTGACGGCGGTAGGCCCTGTAGCCGGCGGTAATATCCCGAACAGCGGTCCCAAGAATCAGGCGGGTATAGAGGTTAGCCCCCCTCGAAAGAACCTGCCGGTGCCAGGGCCAGTTCTTAGTCTTACCCCCAGGAACGTAGCGGGAACCAATGGCAAGATCAGCCCCCTCCTCAATAGCTTCAAGGAGTAGGGGTAGCTGCTCAGGCTGGTGGGAGCAGTCAGCGTCCATCTCAACGAGCACATCGTAGTTTTCAGCCAAACCCCAGTCAAAACCGGCCAGGTAGGCCCCGCCCAAACCGTCCTTCACCTTCCGGTGCAGAACGTGAATCTGGGAATCTTCGGCAGCCAGGGCATCAGCTAGCTGACCGGTCCCATCAGGGCTATTATCATCAACCACCAGGATGTCACTTGCAGGAACTGCAGCGCGCAGTCGTTCCACTACGATGGGAAGGTTCTCCTTCTCATTGTAGGTAGGGATAACGGTCAATACACGCATGAAGTCTCCTTGTACTTGACGAGCGGTGAGCAGACTGGCAAACCAGTAATCCATTATATAGTCTGTTGGAAGTCTACACTCCCAGCCCAGGGCATAGATGTTAACTTCTAGCCAACAGGATCCAGGCCAGCAGAGGTTTTGATCAACCGCGGCAGGGCATAAGCCGAACCGAGCAGGGGCAGCTGGGGGGTCCTAGCCCGCGGATCAGTACTCCAGGCCGAAATCCTCTGATCAGTACTCTGCACCGCCAGGTCACCGACCTCCCAGAGGGCCCAGTCAGCAGGAGCTGAAGGGAGCAGCTGACCGGCAAAGGGATGAGAGGCACCACTGGCCCGCCAAACTGACCGGGTCAGGGACTGAAAGGCAGCCCGGGCTGTCAGGCCCTCACCGACCTCCAGGGCCCTAGCCATCAGCTCCCAGCCGAGGAAACTAGGTAAGCTCCTAGGGTCAGAACCCAAACTAACCAAAGCCCCCTGAGCTAAGGCAGCAGCAGCCCCAGCAGCAGATGAGGAAACCTGAGAGCTAAAACCTAGGGGAAGATTGAGGGCAATAGCCCTATCGAGCAGGGAAGGCTCAAGGGAACTCAAACCCTCAAGACGGGGCCTGAGCTTCAACCTTACCTGAGGATCCAGGCCCTCTAACCAGCTCAACAGGTCAGAAATTTCCTGGCTACTACCTGCCTCCAAGAGCAGACTCAAGCCCTGATCAAGCAAGTAGCTCACATCAAGCTGCTCAGGGCTCTGACCGGCCTGAAGAAAAATACCGGCAAGTTCCTTCACCCCAGGCTCAGCCCCCTGCCAGCTGGCAAGCTGCTCCCAAGGCAGGTAGTAGTAGCAGCTTACTTGCGACGATACCTGGGGTAGATCTAGCTCCTGATCAAGAATCAGATGGGCAGCGCAGTAGCCAGCAGCAGCTAGCTGATCAAGCAAGCTAGCTATAGACGACTCAGTTACCCGAGCCAGCCCCAGGGCGAAGGCCGGGGCAAGAAAACCACCCTGCAGGTCAAGGAGCTGCATGGATTGATCAGCAATAGAGCGGGCACCTGCATCCTGACCCACCCACTGAACTAGCCCCTGATCAATGAGCAGGGCCGTAGCCTGAGGGTCAGCAGGAGAATAAACCAAACCGTTGTAAAGAAGTTGAACAGACATGAAAGGTACCTTTCGACTCAAGGAATAAGAGAAAAAACATCAAAGGCTCAGGGCCACAACCCCGCGCCGTAAAAGGTCAATTGCAGCCAGACACTGGCCAGAAAAATCAGGATCTGCCCCTCTCAGGTGGGCTAGCTGATCAAGACAGTCAATCACCTGCTTAGTCCAACGCACAAAATCACCAGCTGCAAGGTCACTAGAAGCCAGGGCCTGGGCCAGGTTCTTCCCCTGAGCCCAGCGGTAGACAGGCCAGACCATACCCAGATCAGGCTGCTCAGTGAAGGGAAGGCGGTGGCGGCCCTCAGCCTCAGTCAACCTCTGCCACTGACCTTGTAAACGATCAAGCGACTGGGCCAGCAAGGGATCAGGGTAGGCAGAAAGCCCAAAAACCCCCTCCCGTTTACCCTCAAATACCAGGGCTGAGGCAAGAGCTGCAGTTGAGGCAGGATCCAAGCCCCTAAAAAGCTGCTGCTCTAGAGCCAAAGAGGTCAGCAGGTCCCTCTCACCATAAATCTGCCGCAGGGTTTGACCAGCTGGAGTCAGCGACCGCTCACTCCCCTGCCCCTGAACATAGCCAAGCTCCCCCAGCAGCTGGGTAATCCGGCCAAAAACCTGAGCAATCGTATTGGTCCGCTTCTGAATCTCCCGCCTGAGAGCCTCAGTATCCCGGTTCAGCTTCTTCCAGCGCTCAGCCCAGCGCAGGTGATCATCCCGCTCCGAACAGCCCTGACAGGGGTGCTGGGCTATAGCCCGCTTCAGGTTCTGACGCTCCTCCTCCCAGGAAGGAGGCTGATAGGCGGCAAACTTCTGCCCCACCCCCTTCCGGGCAGGATCCCCCCGGTAGAGGGCCTCTCGCATCCGTGAGGCAAGATCCTTCCGCTCCTTAGCCGTCTTCAAAGACAACCTTTTAGGAATTTTAAGGGCAGACACCGGAAGCAGAGGCCCCTCAAGGTCCCTCAGGTCTAAGGTCCTGACCCGGCCCTGCTCAGTCAGCAGAGAAAGACGAGGCTTCTCAAGAGACTGAGCCCGATTCAAAACCAGGGCAGCACCAGGTTGAGGCCCCCGGGGAATCCGAACAATATCACCCGGCAGCAAATCCATCAGAGAAGACTTCAGCTGAGAAAAATTCTGTCGGCGCTTACGCTTCTCTTCCCTCTGATCAAGCTCAAGCAGGCGCTCATGCAAGATCAGATAATCAGAAAAGTCAGCAAGATGGCAGGCCATAGCCTGCTCGTACCCGGCTAAGACCCGCTCATTCTTCTTCACCCTCTGAGCCTGACCCACAACAGAAGCATCAGCCTGGAACTGGGCAAAGGAATTTTCCAGGATCCGTTCAGACGGCTCAACCCCAAACTGGGCAATCAGGTGAGCGCTCATATTGTAGGTGGGCTTAAAGGAAGAATTCAGGGGGTAGGTTCGCTTCGAGGCTAAGCTAGCTACCGCACTAGCCTCAAGGCCCGGCCGCCAAAGCACAAGAGCATGGCCCTCAACATCAATCCCCCGCCTACCGGCCCTACCCGTGAGCTGGGTAAACTCGCCGGGGGTCAAACTCTCATGGCTATGACCATTAAACTTAGTAAGCTTTTCAATCACCACAGATCGAGCAGGCATATTAATGCCCAAGGCAAGGGTCTCGGTAGCAAAGACAACCCGAATCAAACCTTCAGAAAAGAGGGCCTCAACCACCTCTTTAAAGAGGGGCAATAGGCCGGCATGATGGGCAGCGACCCCCCTGACCAGCCCCTCCTGCCACTCATAAAAACCCAAGACAGCTAAATCAGCCCGGTCAAGTGAGGCCGTGGCCTGAGCAATATAGGCCCTAATGGTCTGGGCCTGAGCATCAGTAGTCAGACGCAGATCATCATCAATACACTGGCGCACTGCCCCATCACAGCCAGCCCGTGAAAAGATGAAGCAAATTGCAGGTAAAAGAGCAGCCTGATCTAAAATCCGCACCATAGCCGGCCGGCTCAAGCGGCCCGGTCGGCACTCTGATCGCCCCTGGCGGGGTTCAAGGTTGCGCTCGCGGGCCCGTTTGCCCTTACCCAGGCGGTGAAAGCCCCTTGAGGACCCTGAGCCAGCACCTGGTCTTCGGGCCGTCAGCTGCCGTAGCTCAGGGTTGATAGGCAGCTGCTGTTGGCTCTTCTTTGAGTTGTCTGAGCCTGCCTGATTCCCCTCAGGGGCAAAGAGGTCTAGCAGTCGATGGCCGTAGAGAACATGCTGCCAGAGGGGAACTGGCCGGTGTTCAGAGACCACCAGATCTGTTTGCCCCCGCACCGTATCTAGCCAGGCTCCGAACTCTTCAGCATTGGAAATTGTGGCTGAGAGGGCAACTAGGTCTACGTGTTCTGGCAGGTGCAAAATCACCTCTTCCCAGACAGCCCCCCGGGTTCGGTCAGCCAGGTAGTGGACTTCGTCCATGACCACGTAGGCTAAATCCTTGAGGGCAGCCGAATCGGCGTAGAGCATATTGCGCAGCACCTCAGTTGTCATCACCAGGATAGGGGCATCATGATTGATGGAGGTATCGCCGGTCAAAAGGCCCACCTGCTCAGGCCCGTAGACAGCGAGCAGATCCTGGTACTTCTGGTTACTTAAAGCCTTGATCGGGGTGGTGTAAAAGGCCTTCATCCCCTTTTCCCTGGCCAGGAAGATAGCGAACTCGCCTACCAGGGTTTTACCTGCCCCCGTTGGGGCGGCGCACAAAACGCTACGGCCAGCTTCAAGGCTCGTGCAGGCCTGAACCTGAAAATCATCCAGGGGGAAGGACTGACCCTTCTCAAAGCGGTAGAGGGCTGTTTTAGAGTGGGCTGCGCTGGCCTTGGCCCTCAGGTACTGTTCTGCATAGCTTGGCATATAACCATCATAGGGCCAAGCCGGTCAGTACTCAGACCTAGGAGCGGCCTAGCTGATCTAGCTCCTCTAGGCTCGTTGCCCTAGAGAGCTCCTCATCGCTCAGGCCTTCAGCCAGTTTGGCCTGCTTGCGGTCCCGGCGCCGGTCATTGAGCATCGCGATACCGATAGCCACGAAGAAGAAGAAAATGAGGGGAAGCATCAGATAAAGCATTGACATAATGTCGTTGCCCGGAGCTGCCATAGCTGCTAGGACTGCTACCAGCACAACCACCCAGCGCCAGGACTTGAGGATGGTTTTACCCCGAATCAGGCCAATAAAGTTCAGGCCAACGAGGACTACCGGCAGGACGAAGGCTAGGCCGAAGACCAGCATGAATTTTACGACGAAGCTGACATAGACATCAGCGGTCAAGAGGTTTGAGGCCCCGTCAGGGCTGAACCTTGTGAGGGTTTGGACTGCTGTGGGAAGCACCCACCAGGCCAGTCCAGTTCCTAGGAGGAACATGGGGATGGCTGAGAAGGTAAAGCCTAGGGCGTAGGCCTTTTCCCTCTTGTACAGGGCTGGGGTGATAAAGGCCCAGAGCTGGTAGAGCCAGACGGGGCTGGCGATCACTAGACCGATGTAGAGGGAGATTCTGACCATCTGGTCAAAGGGGGAAGTTGCCGTTGAGTAGTTGAGGGCTGCAGTCCGACCGGCCTCTTCGTTGATGGCGTTGATCGGGGCGCTAATGGCCTCCATGAAGGGTTCGTAGAGGAAGAAACCACCTATGGCGCAAAGGACGGTTGCAACGGTTGCCTTAATGAGCCGGTTGCGGAACTCACGAAAGTGCTCCCCGAGGGCCATGGTTGCCTGGGGGTTGTTCTTTCGGTTGCTGTTTGCCATAGGGTGCCTTCTACAGTGGGTGGGTGGTTGAGGGAAGCTCTCTCCCGCACCCAGCAGGTGGGTGCGGGAGTTGAACTATCGAACGCTCATCAGGGAATGGACAGGGACCTAGTTCTGGCTGCCCTTGTTCTGGTCAGGGTTGTTGATGACTTCACCAGCTACTACGGTGTCATCAGCTGCAGAAGAGGCTTCTTCCTTCTTCTTGCTATCGTTCTTGAGGCCATCAACTTCAGACTTGAAGATCCTCATGGACTGGCCTAGGCTGCGGGCCATACCGGGCAGCTTGGGGGCGCCAAAGAGGAGGATGATAATGACGAGAAGAATAATGAGATGGACGGGGCCTAGATTACCGAGCACGGGCATCACCTTTCTTGGAGCCTTTTGAGGTCTCCCATAAGTTGGGGCTGACCGAGCTTCTGGCGCCGCCTCATGCGACGACGGGCCCGATCAAGCGTTCGACTGTTCTTGCCTTGGATGTAGGACCGATAGGTTCGGCCTACCGGGCTAAAGATAGCTGGTAGGGTCGGATCCTTCAGGGGCCTAGCATGGGCTGCCTGGCCCAGGGTACTAGAAACCTGGGTTTCCCACTGCCCTACCTCTTCTAAGGCCCCCATCGCTTGACGTAAGACCTTCCAGCAGAGGTAGGCAAGAAACCCGCAGGAGCTCAAGAGGAGCCCGCACCAGAGGATAATCCAGAACCACCAAGGCATGAAGTCAATTATATAACCACTTCTTGGACTATTTTTAGGACATTCTGCTGTGGGCTTGGTCAGTCCCTGGCCAAAAGCCCCCTGGAAAGTTATTATTCAACCACCATTTACTTCACTGTAATTCAGCACACCTAATAGCTTATTTCTAATTGTTTCAGGTGATAGGAGGTAGATTGTTGGCCCTAACTCTAGCAGTAACTTCAGAGCCCAGGCCTGATTAACCAGCGGAATCCTAAAGAAGATAGCCTCAGAACTTTCAGCTGTAGCCTTAGCCACAGCAGAGAGGTGTTGGCCTGTTTTCTGCCGCAGGGCTAAAGGAATATTCTTAGGCAGGGCTAAGAGTAAATCTTCCTCTCCCCCGCCTTCTTTGATCTGACGCAGCCAGTTTTGGGGGGTCTCCTGCTGCCCTGGATCGCCCTGGGCTGCCCCCAGCCTACCGGCAAGCAGGGGGCCAGTGGAAAGGATCCCCTCAAGCCTGAAGATCCGGTAGCTGGCACTTTGACGGCACCAGGCCCTGAGATACCTGGGCCCATTATCTAAGATCCAGTCCACCGGCTCAATGATCCGCTGGGAGAGCCCCTGATAGGAACGGTAGAGAATTTCAAGGCCCTTGCCCTGCTCCATAGCCAGCCTGAGGGGATTATCCTGCTCAAGAGGGGCGATATAGACCAAAGAGGGCTTCAGGTCAGAATGGGCAGGGAGGAGCTGCCAGAGCTTCTGAACCAACATTTCTATAAGACCCGAGTTATCAAGCAGGGCAAGTTGCTCTAAACCCAGAACCAGTAGAAGGACCTCTAGGTCAGTAAAACCCACTCCCACCAGCGAACTTCTAGCCGGCAGCTCAAGCCAGTTATCCTCGCTCCAGCTCAGCTGTACCGACTCTAGGGCAGGTGTAGCTTCTAGGGTATTGAGGTCGGATCTAATTTTCTGCTCTGAAACCTGAAAAAAGTCAGCTACATCTGAGAGGTAGGCCCCTCCTTCAGCTTCAAGGAAGGAAAGGATTAGGAGCAAACGAATCAGTTGCTGACTGGCGCTTTCCCTGCTGCGCTGGGCCTTCAGGGGTTTCCAGGCCTTGGAGGTGGCCGGCGGCGGGCTCAGCTGGGGCCGCTGCCCATGCCAGCTACTGAGGCTGGTGCGCAAGTGATGTTCTAGCTCGGCAGCCTGCCGCTGGTAGTCAGCATCTACCCCCTCTAGGGGCAGATCCTCTAGGCAGGGCATCAGGCTGGCCCCAGAGGCAAGGTGCTCAATGACGGTTTCCTTCAGCCCATATGAGGGAGTGAAATCTAGCTGCCCCCTAGCTGCTTCTGGCCGCTGTACTGCCAGGAAGGGAAGGTCCTGGGAAGAGAGGGAGGATAGACGCTGTCCCATAGAAAAGTCTGCTGGGGCTAAAGGCCCATCCTGAGGAATGAGTTTGATAGCTGCCATCCGGTCTAGGCGAAAGAGGCGCTCTTCTGCCCGCCAGCTATCAAAGGCTGCCAGATACCAGTGACCGTATTTGAGGCCTATCCCCCAGCAGGTTAGCTGGCGGATCTGGCTAGAGCCCTGGTAGGTACAGGAAATACCCTTACCCTCTGCCAGGGCTGTAAGAACCTCAAAAAGGCCCTCCTGGTCTCGAAGGAGGGCAGACGTCTGGCCTCCCTGAAGGCTGGGCAGGTGCGCTAGGGCAGTCATTTTCAGTACAGCTCCCTGGGCTAACTTAGCCAGGCTACCTTCCCTCCAAGAGGCTGCCGCCTGGCCGATGAGCATCAGCTCAGCTACAGACAGGTCCAGGGAGGTCTCTTCCTGGGGGCGGAGGCAGTAGAGGTAACCTGATTCGACCCAGGGAGCCCGCTTGACCTCTAGCTGGCGGCCTAGGGCTCGAACCAGCTGCTTATCCCGTTCAAACATTCGTTCAAAGGCTGCCTCGCTCACCGCCTGCCGGTAGTCAGCCAGGGTATGTTGAATCTGCTCCCGTTCAACCCCCTTGGGGTTGCGGGTCAAGTAGTCAAGCAGGGTCAGGGCCCTAGCAACAGCCTGAGAAGTCACATACATAAAGATAGCCCCCGGCTCTCTAGAACCGGGGGCTAAACACGCCTAACTACTATCGAGTTGGCCTAGCCCTTAATGACATCAACTAGGTCAACTACAAAGATCAGGGACTCGTTGGGGCCGATTGCTGAGCCAGCACCGCGTGAACCGTAGGCCAGTTCACTGGGGATTTCCAGGCGGCGGCGGCCACCTACCTTCATACCCAGCAAGCCCTGGTCCCAGCCCTGAATGACCATGCCAACACCAACCTGGAAGCGGAGGGGCTCGCCCCTGCCCCAGGAGGAGTCGAATTCTTCACCGGTTGAGAAGGCCACACCAACATAGTGAGCTGCAATGGTATCGCCAGGTTCAACGGTTTCGCCAACACCCTCAATCTGGTCAATAATGACCAGTTCCTGGGGCAGGCCGCCCTCAGGGAAGTCGATTTCGGGCTTGGTCCGGTCAAGCTTACGCTGTCCAAATGACATTAGATTATTCCTTTAGGTGAGCAGTACATCTAGATAAAGAGGCTTATTCATAAGAGGTTTCGCAGGCTCACGCTCGCTGCCGACCCTCTCGCCTGGTTCGCTTCGCTCACGAGGCGATTCACGCCAGCCCCGAGCCAGCAGCTTCGCTGTGAGCCTGCTTCACCTACCCTTAATGAATAAGCTTCAAAGGTGATGAAGGTTAGTTGCTAGCTGAAGGGCTGGCAGTGGCGCTGGCCTCAGCTGAGGCTGATTCACTGGCGGTAGCAGTTTCAGAGGCAGCAGCTGACTCAGAAGCGCTCGCTGACGCAGAAGCAGGAGTCCTAACCTCAGAAGTGTGCAGGATATCAACAACAAAGACCAGGGCAC
Source organism: Rothia sp. (in: high G+C Gram-positive bacteria) (assembly GCA_034090985.1). Lineage (GTDB taxonomy): Bacteria > Actinomycetota > Actinomycetes > Actinomycetales > Micrococcaceae > Rothia. Next base: position 41,562 of record JAXDRN010000077.1, read on the forward strand.
CTTCAGGTGAACCGCTTGCAGCGGCGTTTTCACCGTAGGCCATCTCGCTGGGGATAATCAGCAGAACCCGGGAACCAACAGTCTTACCTGCCAGGCCCTTGGTCCAGCCCTCAATGACCTGGTTGAGGGGGAAGTCAGCAGGGGTTGCCCCGTAGTTCCCATCAAAGGTGCTTCCATCATTCCAGGTCACACCAACATAGTTGACGTAAACAGTGTCAGTTTCCTTCACCACAGGACCAGAGCCGGTAATCAGGTCTTCGGTGTAGAGCTCAGTAGGAGCATCTCCCCTATCGTCAGCAAGCAGTAGCTGGGCGCTACCTGTATCAGAGAGGGTAAATTCCTTCAGGGCAGCTGACTTCTTCTCGTTTTGAACGCCCTCAGCGGTCTTAGGTAGCTTAGCGCTGACCGTATAGACCTCAACGTTGGTTGCAGTGCCGGGTGAAACGGTGGGGCTGGCGCTGGCAGCAGCTGTAGCAGCAGGATCAAGATTAGTGGTGTAAGAGAAGGACATACCAACCTTAGAACCGATCAGAACCTCATAAAGTTCTGGGGCAGCTTCCTTCAGCTCAGGACCGATAGGAATAATCATGGGGCTGGCGGTGTAGGTTGTGCCCAAAGAGGCCCCGTCAGCACCATTAAAGACGGTGGCATCCACCAGCAGGTTATCCCCATCAGCGATAACATCGCCCTGGCCCTCTTCGATCTTATGGGCCTCAGAATTGCTAGCTGCGAAGGGGGTAGCAAAGGAAACTGAAGGCTCTGCAGTTGCCCCGTTCATTGAGTAGCTCACATCAGAGAGCTTGCTGCCCTCGGTAGAGCCACAGGCAGTCAGGAGCAGGGTAAGAAGGGCTGTGCCCGAAACAAGCAGGCTAGTCTTTTTCTTCACGACAAAAAATTCACTTTCGATACGACAGTCATTGGCACAAGAACACAAATGACAGAAAACCTATGGGCTACATCCTAGCCCATGAGGCTGGGAGGGCCCGGTAACTGACCTTATAAGACAGTTAGACCAGAGGAGCTTGCAGGCCCCGGACAGGCTGAGCTAAAAGGTCCTCAATCACCCGATCAACAACAGGGTCAGCAGCTGCGAAGGGATCCTTGCACATCATGGCCTGATGGGGGGAATTATTGAGTTTCAAATGCACCCAGTCAACCGTAAAGGGCTGGCCGGCAGCTGAGGCTGCGGCAATAAAACGGCCCCGAATCCGGGCCCGGGTAGCCGGCGGGTAGCTAGCAGCGTGGGCAATCTCATCCTCAGTCATCAGGCTGTGAACACGGCCCCTGCGCTGAAGGACTCCAAAAACACCCCGGTCTGGGTCAATATCATGGTAAGCCAGGTCAAGCTGACTGATCTTTGGATCCCCGTAGGTCACTAGACCCCGCTCACAGTAGGAATCTAGTAGTTTCTTCTTAATAGCCCAATCAATTTCCCGGTCAATAGAGGAATAATCCCCGCTTTCAAGGGCGGCCAAGACCCGGCCCCAGAGGTCAAGCAGGTAGGGAACCAGCTCATGATGGGCCCCCCGCTCAGCAACATAGGCACAGGCAGCCTCATAATAGTAGGTCTGCAAGGCAAGGGCACTGATCTTAGACCCATCAGCTAGGGTGAACTCCGCCCGGGCCGTCAAATCATGGGAAACCAGTCGCAGGGCACTAGCAGTATCCTTCACCTCAAAACCCTTCAAGGGGTAATGATCTTCAAGCATACGAAGCAGCAGGTCAGTTGAACCCAGTTTAAGAACCGTAGAAGCACCCGACATATTCGAATCCCCGGTAATCACATGCAGCCGCCGGTAAAGGCTAGCATCAGCATGGGGCTCATCTCGAGTATTAATCAGCGGCCGCGAACGGGTTGTTGCAGTAGAAGCGCCCTCCCAAATATGATCAGCCCGCTGGGAGAAGGAGAAGGAGGGCTGCCCCTCAGGCCCCAGGGCCTGGGAGCCCCAGGCAGGGGGGCCAAAGCGGTGAACCTTACCAGCCCCCACCAGAACCTGACGGGTCACCAGAAAGGGAATCAAAGAACGAACCAGCCGGGAAAACTCCACCTTCCGCTCCAAAAGATAATTTTCATGGGAGCCAAAGGAATTACCGGCAGAATCAACATTATTCTTAAAGAGGTAGATCTTACCCCGGTAGCCCTCATCTTCAAGATGGTCCTGGGCCTGATTGACCAAATCATTGAGCAAGAGCTCACCGGCCTTATCCTGAATCAGGGCATCCCGAATAGAAGCAGACTCAGCCGTCGCATACTCAGGGTGAGCCCCCACATCCAGGTAGAGCCTGCCACCATTAGGCAAAAAAACATTCGAAGAGCGCCAGGTATCTACCAGAGGCTTAAAGAGCTTACGGGCAGCCTCTTCAGGGCCCAAAGGCCCCAAACCATCAGGAACATACTGAAGACCAAACTCAGTCTCAATCCCAAAAATCCTACGATCCATACACTCTCTCCCTTAGCAGCTAGCGGCAGGCAGCAGCCAAAAACCTACTGGCCACCCTTCTGCACAAAACCCTTCACAAAGTCCTCAGCGTTCTCTTCCAAGACCCCATCAATCTCAGCAAGCAGGTCATCAATCTCAGCAACAGCCTGCTGATCAACCTCCTGCCCCTGCGCAAGCAGCTCAACCTGCTCCACCTCAAAACCCTGGCCCTGACCAGCCTGACGAACAATCCGTTCCATCACAGAACTCCTTCTACTCAAAAATCAACAAGAAAAAACTAGCAAGCAGAAGCCCGCAAACGACTCAAGAACTCATCCGCATGATCCACATCTAAAAGAGGATCAACCACAGCAGCAGTAAACCCAGCAGGGTCATCCATATCCAAACGAACCACCTCGGTCGACAGGGGCGGCCTAACCGACAAGGTATCCCAGTTAGCAGAAACAACCTCATCAGGCCAGGTACTAATCAGCTTACCGCGGGCATAAGCCCTCGTATCAGCAGGCGGCTGATCAGCCGCCCAGGCAATCTGCTCAGGAGTAAAAATAACCCTCATCCGGCCCATAGCCACCAGGCGATGATACAAACCCTTCTCAGGCCGAAGATCAGAATACTGCAAATCAATAGCAGCTAGCTTAGGATCCGACCAAGACAGCCCCCGATCCCGATAGGCCTTCAGCAGGGCATACTTAGCCACCCAATCCAAACGATCAGCCAAAGACAAAGGATCATAAGCCAGAGCATCCAAGACCTCAGCCCACAGGCCCAAAATCTCAGCAGTCTGCTCATCAGCCCTACCCTCAAACTCCAAGGCAGCCTGCAAGTAGGCCCGCTGAATCTCAAGAGCCGTCATCGACCCACCAGAAGCCAAAGGCAAGGGAGCAGAAAAAGACAAGTCCCGGCTCACCAGATGCATAGCAGCCACAGGATCAGCCAAGCGAATCCTCGGAGCAACACCAGCCTCCACCAGATTCAAGACCAAGGCCATCGTCCCAAACTTCAACAAATTAGAGGTCTGAGACAAATTCGCATCCCCAGAAATCACATGCAAGCGCCTAAAAAGACGGCTCTGAGCATGCGGCTCATCCCGAGTATTTACCATCGGCCGGCGCACCGTCGTCTCTAAGCCAACGGTCCGCTCAAAAAAATCAGCCCGCTGAGACAGCTGAAAACCAGGCTCCTGCCCACTGACCCCCAAACCAACCCGGCCAGCACCTACCAGCACCTGACGGGTCGCAAAAAAGGGCAGCAAAACTGAGGCCAGGTACTCAAAATCAACCGACCGGGGCAGCAAATAATTCTCATGCGAACCATAGGACTGCCCCTTACCATCCGTATTATTCTTATAAAGATTCACCGCCGGCAGGGCCAGAGAACCAGCAGCAACCTGCCTCTCAATCTCAGCCACCGTCCGAGCAGCAATCAAATCCCCAGCCGCATCCCACAAAACAGCATCCCGCGGCGAAGTCACCTCAGGCGAAGAATACTCAGGATGAGCATGATCCACATACAAACGAGCCCCATTCGGCAAAATCGAATTCATGGTCACAGCATCCCAGTCAATCCGCTCAGCAAAATGACCAGCCTCGCTCAAAGCCTCAGCAGCGATCTCCTCACTAGTCAGCTCCCGATACCGATGGGTCAACTGACTAGGGTCAGCCAACTGCTCAGCAAGCTCAAAGCCCCGAGCATCAGCCAAAGGAGCCTCAGACCCATACTCCCAGCGAGAAGCTAAACGAGCCGAAAGCTCAGCCTTAAAGAGCGAATCATAGGTATTGACCACAAAAGCAGACAAAACCGTAGGATTAGCAGACAACTTCGAAGGAGCATGAACCCCAAACTCCGTCTCAGCACCCATAATCCGAGCAACACCAGCCATTACAGGGCCACCGCCTGACCAACAGAACGGGCAGAAGCAACCCCCAAGACCCTCAAACGAATATTCAAGGACGACAAAACATCCTCAACCTCACTCAGCTGCGGAACCTCAACCTGATCCTCAAACTCAGCACGCACAGCCTCTAACAAATGCTCAGTCCTCAAACCCCCATCACCCGACGACAGGAAAGACTTAATAGCCAGCTTCTTCGCATTATCCACAATATTACGAATCACAGCCCCAGAGAGAAAATCCCCCCGCAGCAACCAGCGGCTCAAACCATTCTCCAAATCAACACTCACATACCGATTCGAAGGATCCGAAGAAAACAGGCTCTCCACCACAGTCTCAATCATAGAAGCAACAGCCCCCTGAACAGACCCAGCCCGCTCAACCTCCACCGAAGCCAAGGGCAAATCCTCAGTCAAATACAGGGCAAAAATCTCAGCAGCACCCCGCCGATCCGGCCGATTAATCCTGATCTTCACATCCAAACGCCCCGGACGCAAAACAGCAGGATCAATCATATCCTCCCTATTCGTCGCCCCAATAACAATCACATTATCCAGGCTCTCAACACCATCAATCTCAGCCAACAACTGAGGAACAATCGTCGTCTCAACATCAGAAGACCGCCCAGAACCCCGCGTCCTAAACAAAGACTCCATCTCATCAAAAAAGACCACAACAGGATGCCCAGCCCGCGCCTTATCCCGAGCCGCAGCAAAAATATCCCTAATCTGCCGCTCCGTCTCACCCACATACTTATCCAAAAGCTCCGGACCCTTAATATTCAAAAAATACCCAGTCCGACGGCCACCCTCAACCCGCTCAGCAGCCCGAGCAGCCAAAGAATTCGCCACAGCCTTAGCAATCAAAGTCTTACCATTACCCGGAGGACCATACAAAAGAATCCCCTTAGGCGGAGTCAAACGATACTGCCTATAAATATCAGGATGCAAAAAGGGCAACTCAACAGCATCCCGAATCAGATCAATCTGATCCCCCAAACCCCCAATATGCTCATAGGTAATATCAGGCACCTCCTCAAGCACCAGCTCCTGAGCATCAGTATGCGGCACCAAAGAAGTCACCATCTGAATCCGAGCATCAAAGGTCACAGCATCCCCCACCCGCAAGGAAGAAGGATCAAGAGCAGCAGAAACCCGAGCAACCAACTTAGACTGATTCGGCAAATCAACAACAAGATGCTCAGAATCCAAGACCTCCCGCACCGTCACAATCTCCCCATAACCCTCAAAGCCCAAAGAAACCACAGCCTGAGTCTGCTCATTGAGCAAAACAGTCATACCGGGCTTCACAGAATCCAAAGCCAGCAAGGGAGAAGCCGTAATCCGCACCAAACGCCCACCGAGCATCACATCCAAATGCCCCTCAACCTCAGCAGGAGTCTTACCCTCAGCAAGATCCTGATAGGTCATCTTCTCCCCCCGAACAGCCAAAACCAGGGCAGAATTCAAGGGGGGAAGAACCTCCTGAGCCAAGGCCAGGCGCAAATGCTCAATCTCATTCTTAGCCTTCGTCAGGGCAGCAACCAGCTTCTGGTTGCGCTCGCCAGCAGCCCTGAGCTGACGGTCAAGGTTTCGACGGTTATCGGTAGCGATATTCAGCTGCCGCAAAATCCGTTCGTAGTCCTGGGACGAAACTGGTGAAGATGCACTCATGCTTGATCTTTCTCTTCTTGTCGGCCTTTGCTGGCTTCTGCCCTGCCGGGCAGGAATGGGGAATTATTGAGCGTCCTGGCTGCCTTCTTCTGCCAGTTGCTGAGCTGCTGCTGCCTTCTGGGCAAGGTTCAAAGCATCCCGCCCGGCCCGCCGAAGTTTCCGGTCTGAAACATTGCGCTCGCCTAGGGCAACTGGGGTCCAGGCCATCAGGTCTTCTTCAGAGAAGTCACTCTTAGAAGCCCTCCGCTTTGGAGCTAGACGTTCTGCCCCATCAGCTAGGCGGCGGGCAGTAATCAAGAAACCGGTGTGGGCTACCATCCGGTGATCTGGGCGGACGGCCAGTCCTTCAACATGCCAGCCGCGCACCATGGTTTCGTGGGATTCAGGCTCGGTAAAGCGGCCATCAGCCCGAAGGGCTTCAGCCACCCGAGATAGCTGGGTGACGGTAGCGACGTAGCAGATAATGACTCCGCCAGGGGCTAGGGCCTGAGCAACAGCGTCTAGGCATTCCCAGGGGGCTAGCATGTCCAAGACAGCCCGATCAACTGAACCGGGTTCTTCAACCTCTCCCAGGGTTTCAGCCAAATCCCCTAGGGTCAGGGACCAGGCCGGGTGCTGACCACCAAAGAAGGTTTCAATGTTTCCCCTGGCGATATCAGCAAATTCTTCCCGGCGCTCGAAGGAACGTAGGTGGCCGGTATCCCCCACTGCCCTAAGTAGGGCAATGGAAAGGGCACCTGAGCCTACTCCGGCCTCAATGACCCTGGCACCGGGGAAGATATCGGCCATGGTAACAATCTGGCCTGCGTCCTTGGGGTAGACCACGGCAGCCCCACGGGGCATGGAGAGAACAAAGTCCTTATAGAGGGGCCGCAGGGCCTGGAACTTGTAGCCTTCAGAGTTGGTGAGCACGGTCCCTTCGGCCTGGCCGATCAGTTCGCTGTGCTTAAAGAAACCCCTGTGGGAGTGGTACTCACCCCCTTCAGAGAGGGTAATGGTGGTCATCCTACCCCGCTCGTCAGTAAGCTGGACCCTTTCGCCCGGCCGCAGGGGGCCGCGACGGTTAACGCTACCGGTTGCCTGTTCCATAAGGATTAATTTCTCTTTCGTTATTGGTTTCTTCTTCTATTGTCTCAGAAAAAAGGCCCAGAAGTTGCCAGGCTCTCTGCCGCTCAACCAGGCCTAGGGCCCGCCCCTGATCTTCCACCAGCCAGAGTTCGGCCTCCTGGCCCCGGTCTAGCTGCTGGTAGTAGGCAAAACCTGCTAACTGGTCGAGTAGTTGGCCAGGGCTTGAGCGAAGTGCCAGGCTAGGGCCGTTCACCTCTTGGGCCAGGGCGGTCAGGGGCAGGGGGTGCAGGCTCTGATCAGCTAGTCTGAGCAGGTCAGGGGTGAGCACCAGCTGGGGCCCGCCTGCGACCTGGGGTTCAAGGAGTAAGGCGCTGTGCCCGTCCCAGCCTGCTAGAGCCTGGCCTAGGGTTTCTTGGGCCGGGGCAAACTGCAGGGGAATCATAAGCCTGCTCATCTGCAGAGGGTGCTGACTGCTGCTTTCTAGCTGGGCCTCCCGCAGGGCCCGCCGGGCCCCAAGACCCAGGTAGAGGATGAGAGCTAGACCAAGAATCAGGAAGGACATATTCTGCCAGAGGCCGGTCATGAACAGAAAGCTAAGGAGCAGGGCCAGCAGTAGAAGGCCACTGTAGGCTGTTAGCCTCTTGGCTAGGGTTCGGCCCCCAGTTAGCCGGTAAAGGAAGGCTTCCAGGGCCAGGCCCCCGTCGAGGGGCAGGGCTGGTAGCAGATTGAAAAGGGCTACAGCCCCATTGACCTGGGCGGCAAGAAAGAAGCCCAGCAGGTGAACTGAGGGGTCCAGGATCCAAAGGCCGTAGAAGAGGGCCGCTAGGAGCAGGTTCACCAGGGGGCCACTGAGGGCTACCAGCAGGGCCGTGCTGGGGCTCATTTTTCTTACCTGGGTTTGGCCACCCCAGATGGATAGGGAGATGGAGCGGACCTGAGCCCTACGAGAGCTTGCCACTGCCGCATGGGCAAGCTCATGTAAGAAGACCCCGCCGGCTAGGCTCAGGGCTAGGATGCCTGAGGCTAAGAAGGCCTGCCCCAGGCTGAGGGACTGCCAGCTAGCTAGGTTGAGCCCGTAGCCGACCACTAAGAGAAGCATCAGCGGTAGCCAGGACCAGCGAAGGATAATGGGGGCACCGGCAAACCGCCCTATGGTTATACCCTTTGTACTACCCTGACCCATGGATTTTCCTACCTTGACTAGCTATTCAGGTTAAGTTTTCCTAACCCCAGCTTCTCGACTTTCTGTTCACTGCCCTATTTTACGGGTAGGATGTTGGGGTGATTAATCAGCCCCTGCCCCATAACCTCCTTCAGCGCTTTTCCCAGCCTTCTGGCCAGAAGCCACCGACTGTCCTCATCCTGGGCCTCTGGGGCTGGAACGATGCAGCTGACGCTGTTCAGGGGGCCTTGAGCAGCATCAAGGGGCATTTTGCCTTCAAGGCCCTTGAAGACTCTCTTGATACGACCCCCTTCTACTCCTATACAGAGAATCAGCCCTACCTGTCTGTGAACGAGGCTGGCCTCACGGAGCTCATCTGGCCCCAGCTGAAGCTGGCTGAAACCTTCACCCCCACTGGCCTCAGGCTGCTTACACTCAGCGGCCCCGAACCTAATTTGAACTGGCCCCAGCTAGCCCAGGCCATTTTTCAGCTCATCAAAGATCAGGGTGTAGATCTTGTGCTCCTCTGCGGAGCCCTGCTCGATGAGGTTCCCCATACCCGCTCCCTGCCGCTGACCATCAGTAGCTGGAGCCCTTCCCTGCAGGCCCTGGAGGGGGTTGAGCCTAATAAGTACAGCGGACCGACCGGCTTGATTGGCACCCTTGCCCACCTGGCCGGGGAGGCTGATATTCCGGCCCTTTCCCTCTGGGTCTCTGTTCCCCACTATCTGCCTGATTCGCCCCACCCTAAGGCCAGCCTTTCCCTGCTGCAGGCCCTTGAGGTCCTCTTGGAATGCCCTATGCCAACAGCTACCCTGCAGGCTGAGATTTCTAGCTGGGAGCAGACGGCAGCTGACCTTCTTGACGATGAGCCTGAACTGGCCCACTACGTTCGAACCCTTGAGTCCATTGCAGAGGCCAAGGAAGATATTGGGGATCTTAGTCAGCTCGATATTGCAGCAGCCTTTGAGCGTTTCCTCAAGGACCAAGACCCCCAGTAGCTTGCCTCCTAGCCTTCAGTAAGCACTAGGCCTAGGCGGGCAGCAAGCAGGTCAGCAACTAACTGTCCCCCCTGAGCCTGGCCATCTAGGGCCTTCTGGGCCCAGCGGTCAATGAGGCTCAGGGCTGCTGGGGCGTTCAGGTCCTGGGCCAGCTCTTGCCTGACCTGCTCTAGGAGCACTAGGGCCTCTTGATCTACAGGCCCCTGGGCCTGGGCTAGGGCTGAACGGTAGAGCTCTAGGCGTTCCTGGGCCCGGCTGAGGTCTTCTGACTGCCAGAACCAGTCTGACCTGTAGTGGTGATCAAGGAGGGCCAGGCGGATAGCGGCAGGGTCCACCCCTGCCAGTCGCAGCTGGGAAACCAGAACCAGGTTGCCCTTGGACTTACTCATCTTTTCCCCCTCCAGGCCCACCATGCCTGTGTGCACATAGTGCTTGGCCATGGGCTGACCAGTCAGGGCAAAGGTGTGGCTTGAACCTAGATCATGGTGGGGGAAGATCAGGTCTGACCCGCCCCCTTGAAGGGTGAAGGGGGCACCGAGGTAGCTAAAGGAAATAACGCTACACTCAATATGCCAGCCGGGCCTGCCCTCCCCTAGCTCCTCAGTCTGCCAGGAAGGGTCATTGTCCCGCTTGACCCGCCAGAGCAGGGGATCGAGGGGGTCTTTTTTACCCGGGCGCTGGGGGTCCCCACCGCGTTCAGCGAAGATTGAGAGCATCTGCTCATAGTCATAGTGGGCCACCTGCCCTAGCTTCCAGGCCTGGGCTTTTCCTGCCCCCTGGGCTTCGAGGGCCCTGAGGTCTGCATAAATATCGCCAGCAGGCTCTTCTAGTCCCTGGTCATTGGTATGGGCTGGAACCCGGTAGGCTAGGCCCGCATCCAGCAGGCTGCGGACAGCCTTGGCTACGGCGGGAATGCTATCTACAACACTGACATAGTGGTCTGGGGCGATCACCTGGAGGGCTTCCATATCTGTGCGAAAGAGGTCTGTCTGCTCCTGGGCTAGGTCCTGCCAGTCTACGCCTGTTGCCTGGGCCCGCTCCAGCAGGGGATCATCAACATCGGTGACGTTCTGAACGAAGGTGACCTTCAGGCCGGCGTCCCTCCAGGCCCGGTTGAGCAGGTCGTAGGCTAGGTAGGTTGCTGCGTGTCCGAGGTGGGTGGCATCGTAGGGGGTAATCCCGCAGACGTAGAGGCCGGCCTCCTGCTGAACCTGGGGGGTTAGAAGGGTTTGCTGGGCTGTATCAAAGAGGGTTGGCAGGGGGGCTTGGCCGGGCAGGGTGGGCAGGGTGGGCTGTTTCCAGGCGCGCATTGTTACCTCTGTTTTTTCTTTCCCCTGGCTTTGCTGGCTCAGGACTCAGGACGGCTTTAGCTATTAATCGCTTCTTGATAAGAATACCCGCCCAGAAGGATCTCTGGGCGGGTAGGGTGTTTTTCTTCTGCTGGCTTAGGGGGCGAGAACGCCGGTGCCGAGCAGGATGTAGAGCAGAAGGCCCAGAATGATCCGGTACCAGATGAAGATGCTGTAGCTCTTGTTAGAAACGTACTTGAGGAACCAGCCGATGATCAGGTAGCCAACGACGAAGGCTACTACTGTTGCCAGCAGGGTTGAGCCTAGACCGTAGTAGCCGGTGAAGCCCTCAGAGAGGGAGCCGTAGAGCTTGTAGAGGCCTGAGGCGAAGACTGCTGGGATAGCCAGCAGGAAGGAGTAGCGGGCAGCTGCTTCACGGGTGTAGCCCATGAGCAGACCGGCCATAATGGTGCCGCCTGAGCGGGAAACACCGGGAACCAGGGCGAGGGCCTGGGCGAAACCGAAGAGGATGCCGTGCTTGACGGTCAGGTCCTTGAGCTGTAGGTCTTCTCGGCCGATCCTATCTGCAATGGCCAGGAAGATCGCGAAGACGATCAGCATGGTTGCAGTGATCCAGAGGCTACGGAAGGTTGAGTCGATGTAGTCTTCGAGCAATAGGCCTAGGACAGCGATTGGCAGGGAGCCAAGGATGATGAACCAACCCATGCGGGCGTCGGGGTCCTTCTTATCGACCTTGCCCACCAGGGAGCCAAACCAGTTTTTGATAATACGGACGATGTCTTTCCAGAAAAAGACAAGGACTGCCGCCTCTGTACCCAGCTGGGTGATAGCGGTAAAGGCCGCGCCGGGGTCCTCACCGTTGGGCAGGAACTGACCGACGATGCTGATATGACCCGATGACGAAATCGGCAAAAATTCTGTTAGACCCTGGACAAGACCCAGGATGATTGCTTGTATCCATTCCACAGCAGAAAACTCTACGCCAGGAAAAGGAAAAGCACAGCACCATACGCGGTGCTGTGCTTGGAATAACAGGTTAGCCCTGCTACACCAGTATGGTTCTTCTAGTCATTCCTGCTGTGACTAGGCTTTAAGATTCTGTCCCCAGCTCTGGGGAAAAGTCAAAATCAAGGTCCCCATCCTCGTCATCTTCTTCGTCCTCATCTTCAATGAAGACCTCTAGGGGGGTGACTTCTTCATAGACCTCAAAGAGGGCTTCTTCGTAGCGCTCAAAGGCATTGGCAATCGCTACATAGGTGTGGTCAATGGCAGCGTCATGCTCGCCACGGCTGTTCATGATTGCATTCAGGTGCTCTTCAAGGGCTGCAGTCAGCTGTGCTAGTTCGGCGCGAGGATTAATACTCATACTGTAGACGTTACTCCCTTTTAGGCCGCAGACGAAATAGGGGACGTCATTTATCTGCTTAATGTCTTCATGCTGAAGCAAAAAAGAAGGGGTCGGCCTAGATCAGTTCATTTATCTAGGCCGGCCCCTGAGATCACTGTGCTTTTGCTGGTGAGTTTAGAAACCCAGTGAGGCTAGAGATGCGTTGATGGCGTTAGCTGAGGCCCGCAGACGCTCAACTTCCTCATCGGTCATAGGTACATCAAGGACGCGCTTGACACCATCGCGGGAGACCACTGAGGGCAGGGAGAGGGCAGCTTCACCCTCAATGCCGTAGCGGCCGCGAACCTGGGTTGCTACGTTCAGGACGGCATCTTGGCCGTGCAGGATAGCTTCAGCGATACGGGTAGCTGAGACACCAATGGCGTAGTTGGTTGAGCCCTTGCCTTCGATGACCTTGTAGGCTGCCCGCATGGCTTCTTCGGCTAGTTCAGCCTTTACCTCGTCAGTGAAGACCTTTTCGCCAGCTTCGTTGGTCCACTCATCAAGGGGAACCATGCCGATGTTAGCTGCTGACCAGACGGGGAATTCTGAGTCACCGTGTTCGCCAACGATGTTAGCGTGAACGGACTTGATGGAAACACCAGCCTTTTCGGCAATGAGCCAGCGCAGGCGGGAGGAGTCAAGTACGGTACCTGAGGCAAAGCAACGCTCGGTGGGAAGGCCGGTGATCTTCTGGGCTACAACAGCCAGAACGTCACAGGGGTTGGTGACGATCATCAGAATAGCGTTGGGGGCTACTTCCATCACCTTAGGCAGCATGGACTTGAAGATGTTGACGTTTGCTTCGGCAAGTTCCAGGCGGGGCTGGCCGGGCTTCTGGCGGGCACCTGCGGTGACAATGATCAGGTCAGCATCGCGAAGGATTTCAACATCGCCGCCACCGGATACAGCAGCTTCGTGGGCGAACATGGTGCCGTGGGCAATATCCAGACCCTCAGCTTCTGCACGTTCTGCAGCAATATCGTAGATTACAATTTCGTCTGCTGCGCCGCGTAGGGTTGCTGCGTAGGCGGTTGCTGAACCGACGCCGCCTGCGCCAATAACGCCGAGCTTTGTGTGCTTCTTTTCCAGGGCCATCGTATGGTTTCCTTTCACAGGGTCTGTGGTGGAAGATTGTTGGTACTCCTCAAGTATGCCACGATTCGTTAGGGTTTTTGTTGGTTTACCTTGTTTTTGTTTGGGGTTTTTATGACCTTTACTCGAAAAATCCCACAAAACCAAATATGTTCAGTCTGACCCTTTGTGTAAACTCACATGAGCTGGCAGCCCCCTCTAGGTGCCGCAGTAGCTGACAAAGTTAGTAGCCCCCAGCGGAGGCTTGCGAAGATAGTCCCAGCCAGGCCGGGGCTCAAGGGGCCTGCGTATCCCTTCAAGGAGCTGCTCCACCGGCCCCTGCCTACCCTGCTCTAGCTCCTCAAGGGCTGCGGCCAGGGCCAGATTGCGGGGAATATAGGCTGGATTATGGGCCAGCATCAGTGCTCGGGCCTCTTCAGGGCCCACTGCCCCAGCCTGGCGCAGGCTATTGACCTTCTCTAGCCAAGCGACCTGGGCAGCAGCTGGCAGCTGGCAATTACCTTCAGCCAGGGATCGGAAGAAGTCTGTGAAATCAAGGGCATAGTCCTCTAGGGCGGTCAGGGTCTCTTCAATCAACCCATCGAGCTGTCGGCGGTAGTTTTCCTGCCCCGCTAGGTCAGCCCGAAGACCCAACTTAGCTGCAAAGACCTCTCTGTGCCGGTCAAGGAAGAGGTCTTCAAAGTCAGAAAGGGCCTCGGTGGCTAAATGAATGGCCCGATGGGGCTGCTCTGGGTCAATAAGGTCCAGCAGGGTTTCTGCAAAGCGGGCAAGGTTCCAGGCGGTAATGCCAGCTTGCTGCTGGTAGGAGTAACGGCCCTGCCGGTCAATAGAGCTAAAGACCTGCCCTCTTTTGAAGGTATCGATTAGGGCGCAGGGGCCAAAATCAATGGCCTGGCCAGAAATAGCCACATTATCTGTATTAAGCACCCCGTGCACAAAGCCAAGTCCCTGCCAGCTGGCAACAAGCTGAGCCTGCCTGTCCGCCAGACCCCGCAAGAGGGCAAGGGCCTCTGCCCCTCCCCTATCCTTGCCCTCTTCCCTTTCAAGTAGATGGGGGTAGTGCCTTTCTAGGGCATATCTGACCAGCCGTGCCCTCAGCTCTGGTGAGCAGTGGTACTGGGCGTACTGAAAGGTTCCAACCCTGAGGTGACTTTCCGCTAGGCGAAGAACCATTCCTGCCGGCTCGGGGCCCGGGCCCCGCCTTTGAATCTTCTCCTGGCTGTCAAATACAGCCAGGGCCCTACTGCTAGGAACATTGAGGGCATGAAGGAACTCACCTATGACAGCCTCTCGCCAGGCAGCAGTGAGCGGAGACCTACCATCAGAGCCTGGCCTAGAGAAGGCAGTTCTGCCGCCTCCCTTAAGGTGCAGATCAACTAAGCTACTAGCCGACCTCTCACCCACCGACTTTCTGGGGTAGGCCAGTTCACCAATCAGCTGCGCCCGGCCATCGCCCAGGACTGGTGAAAGCTGGCCAAACTGAAAACCTGCATAGGCCTGGGCATAGGTGCCCACCCCTGCCCTGCCGGTCATCCAGGCCAGACCTGCTTCTGATTCTAACCAGTCAGGGTCTAGGCCAACCTCTTGGGCAAGGTCCCTGTTGAGCCAGGCTAGGCGGGTTCCTGCCGGTAACTGGGGTCTAGCCTTCTGGTTGAGCTCTGGGAAGGCCTGGGCAAAGCTCTGCCTGAGGTGGGCAGAGTCAGGATGGGTCTTGGGCGCTAGCATAGGGCCAGTCTACCCCCCTCTCCTCTGAGGCTAAGGGAGTCTTCTTGGGCACCTTTGCTGCTGAGGGCAAAAAATTTGCCCCAGGCGCCAACCAAAAATAATCAGTTTAACTGATGAGTAAAGTTGATGGTCTGCCCGGATAGAAAAAATCCCCGGCCCAAAAGGACCGGGGATTTGCTCTGTGCGCGAGGGGGGACTTGAACCCCCACCCTCTAATACGAGGACTAGCACCTCAAGCTAGCGCGTCTGCCTATTCCGCCACCGCGCAGGTGACTCGCCCTTCGGCGAGACGGACTCGCTTTCGGACGAGGAAGACTCTAACACGGGCCGATGGGCGCTTGGCAAATCGAAGTCGGCCCCGACCTTCACGAATGCTGATTTTTCGCATGTTGACGGCGAAAAAGCGAGACGGGAGCCGGATCAGCGCCCCTTCGAATCCTCGGAGCGCAGGCGGTCGC
>JAXDRN010000078.1:0-9874 GCA_034090985.1 Rothia sp. (in: high G+C Gram-positive bacteria)
AGCACTCATGAGGTCACGGAATCCGCCGTTAGGCGGGGCGTGAGGGTCAGGCTTGCGCCTATTCCGCCCGCAGATTTGTTTCCTCGCGCGCTCGGAATCTGCTGGGCTCCATCCAGCGTGAGCCTGCGGAACCTTTTATGAATAAGCTTCCTTGAACTGGCTCTAGGCCTGGTCGGCCTCTAGGATGGCCTGGCGCAGAACGCCCAGACCGTCCCGCAGGAGCTCTTCACTCATGACCAGCGGCGGCAGTAGGCGCAGAACGTTGCCGTAGGTGCCGCAGGTAAGGGTCAGAACACCCTGGGCATGGCAGGCTGCTGAGACGACCTTGGTAACCTCGGCTAGGGGCTGTAGGTCAGCGTCAGCGAACTCGATAGCCAGCATGGCCCCGCGCCCGCGCACCTGGGCTACGATGCCGGTCTCTTCAACCAGGGGCTCAAGGACTTCGCGGGCTACGCGCTCAATCATGCGGGCATTTTCTAGGACGCTGCCGTCCTCTAGCTGTTCAAAGACAGCCAGGGCAGCTTCACAGGCTAGGGGGTTACCGGCGTAGGTGCCGCCCAGACCGCCGGCGTGGGGGGCGTTCATGATTTCTGCCCGGCCGGTCACGGCAGAGAGGGGAACACCATTGGCCAGGGCCTTGGCTGAGAGAACCAGGTCGCCAGCTACCCCTTCCTGCTCGGCAGCGTAGAGGGTGCCGGTACGGCCCAGACCGGCCTGGATTTCGTCAATGACCAGAACGATTCCATACTTGTCGGCCAGGGAGCGCAGGCCGGCTAGGAAGCCCTTGGCGTGAACAATGAAGCCACCTTCACCCTGGATGGGTTCAATGACCATGGCGGCAAAGCTGTCAGCGCCCTTGTCGGTGATGGTCTTTTCTACAGAGGCTAGGGCCTGGGCGGTGATTTCTTCTTCGCTGCTTCCACCGGCTGAAGGGCGTAGGGGGTTGGCTGAGGCGGCCCGGATGACTTCCCCGGGCATGGGGCCGAAGTTCAGGCGGTAGGGGTTTTCCTTGGCGGTCATGGCCATAGTCAGCAGGGAGCGGCCGTGGTAGGCCTCGTCAAAGACCAGGACGTTGGGGCGGCCGGTGTAGGAGCGGGCGATCTTGATGGCGTTTTCAACGGCTTCGGCGCCGGTAGAGAAGAGGCCGGTGCGCTTTTCGAAGTCACCGGGGGTGTGCTCGTTGAGCCACTGACAGACCTTGGTAAAGGAGTCGTATTCGGTGACCATGAAGCAGGAGTGGGTGAACTTTTGGGCCTGGTCGGCCAGGCGCTGGCTGACCTTCTGGTTAGAGGCCCCTAGGCTGGTGACGGCGATACCTGAGGCGAAGTCAATCAGGCGGTTGCCGTCGACGTCTTCAATGATTCCGCCCCCTGCCCGTTCTACGAAGATCGGTAGGGTGATGCCGAAGCCGGCGCTGACCTGCTGGAGTCTTTGGGCGTGGAGGGCCTGGGACTTGGGGCCGGGGATTTCGGTAGCTAGGTGGCGGCTTTGGGGTACTGAGTTGTTGGTGGTTTCGTTCATAGGCCTATCCTAGGAATCATTACGTTTTTAAGAATGTGCATTTTTGCCAGCTAGCCCATGTGCTGTGGATAATATGACCATGGTCTCATTGAATGAACTTCACATGGCGCTCAAGGGTGAGCTGCTGCCCATCGACCCCGCCCAGCCTGTATCTCACCGGCATATCAGCGGGGTACACATCTCTGAGCTTCTAGATCCCACTCCCTACATGAGCGGCGGAGAGCTACTACTGACCACCGGCATTCCCTTTGAATTCTCCCAGGAGCCGGTTGAAGACTACGTCAGCAGGCTAAAAACCCGCAAGGTAGGAGCCCTAGGTTTTGGGGTTGGGCCCGTCTGCGCCCAGGTACCCCCGGCCCTGATTCAGGCCTGTTCCCGGCAGGGCCTAGAACTACTGCTGGTTCCCCAAGAGGCCACCTTCCAGCACATTACCCGCACCTACTGGCAGCTAGCTGACCAGGGGGGCCAGGCCGAGCTCAAACGAACCCTGGGCCTTCAAACGGCCCTGGTGCGAGAGGTAATCCGCCCTGACGGCGTTAGCGCCGTCCTTCGCCGCCTGGGCCAGTCTATTGGCGGTTGGGCCGCCTACCTGCCAGCAGGCAAGGGGGCTGAAAAGATTTGGCCTGAAAGCGCCAGCGGCTACCTTCAAAAAATTAGGGACGTCAGCAGGAGCAAAAGTAGCCGGGTGGCCGTCAACGCCCCGGTCACCTTTGAACTCAACGGGCAGATAGTCCTCAAGTACCCCATCTCTTCTGGGGAGAAGAACTACGGCCAGCTACTGGTAGGCTCCCCCCGCCGTCTCACAGCTGCCGACGCCCAGATTACCGCCACCGTCTGCATGCTCCTGCTCATGAAAATCCGGCAGCGAGAAACCTACGCTGCCGGGGTAGCTACCCTAGGTTCAGCCCTGGTTCGCCTCTTGCTCAACGGGCAGGCTGACGCGGCCCGCCTGCTTGCTGAAAGCGTTGGACTCGGGGAACTACCGGCCAGGATGCACCTGGTGGGTCTGAAGGGTGATAGCCAGGAAGAGCCCACCGAGTGGATTCGCACCCTGCCCCTTCTAGAGAGGTCCTCCCGGGTTCCCGTCCTTGACTCAGCCCTTGAAGAAACCCCCTTCCGCCTACAGGAGGAGGGGATCCTCTACCTGCTGGTGGCTGAAAAGGCCGCCCAGCAGGCCCAGGGGCGGGCCAGCAATAAGAACTGGAGCCAGGCAGCTAGCCTCAGGGCCATGATGAGCCCCCCGGTTCTGCTGCAGGATCTCCCTACCGCCGCTGAGGCAGTGAGCCGGGCCCTGCGGCGGGCTGAACCTGGGTCCTTTGGCATGATTGGGGGCCAAGACCGAACCCGGGCCGATGAATGGGTAGCTATCCTGGCAGACTACAAGCGGGCAGACCTCTTAGGCACTGTTGCCGCCTACGTCCGCCACCGGGGCCAGTGGGAGCCAACCTCCCGGGAACTTGGGGTTCACCGCAACTCTGTGCGCCACCGGATTGAGGCGGCCCAGGAGCTACTGGGCCTAGACCTCAACGACCCGGACGTCTTTGCCCCCCTCTGGCTGGCCCTGCGGGACCAGGTGGACTAGGGCTTAAACCCGTTCCCGGATGAAGCGGGCAGCTGCCCGCACCTCTTCCTGACCGGCAGCAAGGATCCCGGCTGAGGTAAAGAGGCCGTGAGCATAGCCGGGCAGGTGGTGGCTGACTACCTCAACCCCGGCCCTAGCCAGTCGGGCCCCATAGGCCAGCCCCTCATCAGCTAGGGGGTCGTGGCCCACCGTCACCAGGTAGGTGGGGGCCAGACCCTCCGGCAGGGGGGCCAGGCCAGGGCTGAGGGCAGCTGAGGCTAAGTCAACACCGGCTGGGACGTAGGCCCGGGTGAAGTGCTCCATGGTGGCAGCCACCAGGGGGTAGCCCTCAGTGACCCGCCGGTAGGAGTCTGTGCTCATGGTAAGGTCCAGCACCGGGTAGAGCAGAACCTGAGCCAGAATAGGCAGACCGGCCTGGCCCTGACTGTTTTCCTGGGCTAGGACGGCAGCTAGCTGGCCACCAGCGCTGTCACCGGCCAGCACCAGCCCGCTCACCTCCAGGCCGTGCTCCTGGCTACCTACCAGCCATTTGAGGGCCAGCCGGCAGTCCTCATGGGCTGTGGGGTAGCGGTATTCGGGGGCCAGCCGGTAGTCGACGGCTACAAGGGCTAGGCCGCTTTCAGCCGCTAGGGCCCTGCAGAGGCCGTCATGAGTATCAAGGTCCCCAATCCCCCAGCAGCCCCCGTGGAAGAAGAGGATAACCGGGGCAGGCCCGCCGGCCTGACCAGGCTGGTAGAGGCGAACAGAGAAGGGGCCTAGGTTGAAGTCCTGCACCTGGGCTAGCTGCTGGGCGGCAATCCCGTTCTTAGCGCACGAGGCCCGGTAGTTCTTGCGGGCAGTTCCCAGATCCAGGGTGTGGAAGGAGGGGGAGCCAGCCTCCCTGAAGGCCTGGATGAGCTGGGCGGCCTCGGGGGCAAGGGGCGGGTAGGTTGTCATCAAGGGTCTCCTTATATCAGCGTCTCTAGGATAAAAGGGGCCGGTGAGGGCCTGCGGCCCGCCCGGCCCCTGATGGGGTTGGTCTTATTCCCTGATTCCGTAGTCCTCAAGGTTGAGGGTCTTGGTGAGTTCAACAAATTCGTTGACGGTTCCACCCCAGTTGTTAATAACCCGCCCATCGGCGTTCTTGTACCAGGAGGAGCAGTCAGAGGAGAAGGCTGAACCGGCTAGGGTCTTTTGCAGCTGCTCATTGAAGCTGTTAATGACCTCTTCTCGAACGTCCAGGGGCTGGTCGGGGTAGTCCTGCAGGTGCTTGATAGCCTGAACGACGTACTTCTGGGCCGGTTCTAGCATTGAGACCACCGAGTTGTGGTTGAGGTTGGTGTTAGGCCCGTACATCATAAAGAAGTTGGGGAAGTGATCAACGGTCATGCCCAGGTAGGCTTCTGGGGCATCGCCCCAGCGCTCATCGAGGGTCAGGCCATTCCGGCCGGTAATGACGGTGCTGCGACCAAAGGCCTGGGACTTGAAGCCAGTGGCGTAGATAATGACGTCAAATTCCCGCTCCACCCCGTCTACTGTCTTAATGCCCTGGGGGGTGATCTCTGCGATACCCTCAGTCACCAGCTCAACATTATCCCTGGTCAAGGCCGGGTAAAACTCGTCTGAGCGCAGGATCCGCTTGCAACCGTAGTCGTAGTCTGGGGTGAGCTTTTCCCGCAGGACTGGGTCAGTAATGTGCTTCTCTAGGTGCTCCCTGGCCAGGGCAACACCTTCAGCTGAGGCCTCAGTTCCCCGGCGGGTCCGCTCAAAACCGGCCTCACGGAAGTCGTGGATTTCCTGGCGGATCTTGCGGTAGGAGTCGGGGTTCTCTACGAACTCGGCTGTTTCTTCAGGGGTGAAGATGTGCTGGTCGCGGGGCAGAATGTAGTTAGCTGACCGCTGGAAAACAGTGACCTGCTGGGCGACCTTGGCAATTTCTGGAACGTACTGAACGGCGGTGGCCGCGTTACCAATAGAGGCTACCCGCTTACCGGTCAGATCCAGATCATGCCGCCAGTGCGCTGAGTGGAAGCGCTCACCGGCGAAGCTGTCAGTGCCGGCGAAGGCCGGGATATTAGGCTCTGAGAGCTGGCCCCAGGCGGCGACCAGGGTACGGGTGAGGAGCTCTTCGCCGCTACCGGTCTTTACCCGCCAGAGCTTTTCTTCCTCATCCCAGCTAGCTGAAGTGACCTCAGTGTTCAGGCGCAGGCGCTCATTGAGGTCAAACTCTGTAGCTAGGTCCTTGAGGTAGTTTTGCAGTTCCTCTTGGCCGGCGTACATGCGGCTAACCCTCAGGTTCAGGAAGTAGCTAAAGCAGTAGATCACGGCCTGGGTGTCGCAGGCAGCGCCGGGGTAGGTGTTTTCCCGCCAAACACCGCCCACCTCTGAGGCCTTCTCCAGGATCAGAAAGTTGCTGATACCGTCCTGCATGAACTGGGCCCCCTGGCCCAGGCCACCGTAACCGGCACCGATAATCACTGCATCGTAGATATGTGACATAGGGTCTTGCTCCTTTACAAGAAATTGAGGGGTTAGAAGGTAATGATTTGGCGAAGGGCTGCGCCGCTGTGCAGGGCGTCCATGGCCTCGTTGATCTGGTCAAGTTCAATGTGGGCTGAAATCAGGCCCTCAACCTTGAGCTTTCCCTCCCGCCAGAGCTGCTCATAGATGGGAATGTCGTGGCTGGGAACTGAGGTTCCCAGGTAGCTGCCGGCTATAGTGCGGGCCTCAGCGGTGAGGGTCAGGGGGTCAATGACGGTCTCTGAGCCGGGAGCTGGCAGGCCTACGGTAACGGTAATTCCCCCGGGGCCGGTGATTTTAATGGCGGTTTCTAGGGCCTTGGGGTGGCCGGCTGCCTCAATGACGGCATCAAACTTTTTACCGGCGGCCGCTTCCTCTAGGGCTTCTGGGCTGGTTAGGGCCCCGGTTGCCCCTAGCTTCTTGGCCATCTCTAGCTTATCGGGCTGCATATCAACCCCCACCACCTCTTCAACACCCAGGGCCCGGGCCACGATGAGGGCGGCCATACCAACGCCACCTAGACCAACAACAGCCAGGCGGGAGGTCTTCTGCGGCTTGGCCACATTCAGCACGGCCCCGCCGCCGGTCAGAAGGGCACAACCTAGGAGGGCCGCTACATCTGCCGGTACGTCATCGCCTACGGGCACCACCGAACGCTGGTCAACTACGGTGTAGCTGGCAAAACCGGATACTCCCAGATGGTGCTGGATTTCCTGGCCCTGCCGGTGCAGGCGGCGGGCCCCAGAGAGCAGGGTTCCGGCTGTGTTTGAGGCTGTACCGGCCTGACAGGGGGTCTTACCTTCAGAGGCGCAACCGGAGCAGTTGCCGCAGCGGGGCAGGAAGGTCATAACAACCCGCTGGCCAACCTTCAGGCCGCTGACCCCTTCACCGAGTTCTTCAATGATTCCAGCTGACTCGTGGCCGAGGAGCATGGGGACTGGGCGGGGCCGGTTGCCGTTGACCACTGAAAGGTCTGAGTGGCAGAGGCCTGCTGCCTCAATGCGAACCAGGATTTCTCCGGGCCCGGGTGGGTCTAGTTGCAGCTCTGAGATGCTGAGGGGGCGGCTAGAGGCGTAGGGTTCGGCTGCCCCGATTTCTTCAAGGACGGCACCGCGGATGGTGCGCTGGGCGGTTGGGGTTGGGGTGCTGGTCAAGGCCGGGGCCCTCCTTACTGGTATCCGTCTTCTGATTAGGCAGGCGACCCCAGGGGCCGTCCTTTACTCATTTAGATACTAAGGAGGGGCCAGCCAAGGCCTATAGATAGAATGACCTAGGCCACAGTTGCCCTGGGTGAAAGTGTCTAAGGCAGGCAGACCCCTTCAGCAGGTCAGCCCAGGGGACCCCAAGCCCTAAAATAGGTAGGTATTCACAGCAGCCCTGACCCCCGTTGGCCCAGGCTCCCCAAGAAAAGGCAGGATCAGCAAACCGTGCTAGCCCACCTCCCCCATCGCCCACCCCAGGCTTACTCTTGGGTGTGGATCTAATGCCCCCCTCTACCTTTGAGCCAGAAACCTGGTTCCGCCTTATTGATGTGGCAGCGATCGTTACCAACGGCCTACTGGGCGGGGCTGTAGCCCGAGCCCACCGCTTCGACATTGTTGGCTTCATTATTTTTTCGATCCTCACCGCAATGGGTGGCGGCCTTATTCGAGACGTCCTGCTCAATACCGGCCTGCCAGTAGCCCTGACTGATAGCTCCTATTGGGCCGCTGCCCTAGGGGCTGCCACCTTGGCCTACCTGATGGATTTTGGTTCCCGCTGGGCTGACCGAACCCTACTGGTGGCGGACTTTCTGGGCATGGGTTGCTGGACCGCCACCGGAACCATCAAGGCCCTGGCCCTGGGCCTGCACTGGCTGCCGGCCATCGCCCTGGGGGTGGTGACGGCTGTAGGCGGCGGTGCCTTACGGGACATTATGGTCAACCGTATTCCAGCTATTTTGGGAGGCAGCCCGCTCTATGCCACGGTGGCCCTTGTGGGCGCTGCCGAGGTGGCCCTGTGCGTGCTTCTTTGGAATCAGCAGGTGCTGGGCATGGCTCTTTCTATTGTGACCTGCCTGGTGATGGGCCTTCTGGCCCGCTGGCGGCGCTGGCAGCTGCCGGAGCCGGTTCAGCTCAAGGTGCCCCGGCCCCGCCTGCGGCTGGGGCGGCGGCGCTCCAGTTCGCGTGACCGCTGGGTTCCCGGCGCTCCGCTCACCGAACAGATGCGCATTATTGACGAAGAAACAGCCCGTACTCACCGCCAGGGGCGGGCCTAGGTGACTCGCGGCTAGAATAGGGTTTATGCCACACCGTACTCCACAAGCCCGCATAATTGAGGGCCTCTCCCCTAGCCAGGCCGCCCACCGCATCTCGGCCTACACCTACGGCAATATTTTGGCCCTGGGCGCTCTCGTGCTGGTATCTGTTGAGGATATTGAGTACGGGCACGCCCTACTTGTTCTGCTGGCAACCGGCCTCACGACCTTTCTGGCCCACTTCTTGGCTGAAAGTCAGGAGCACCGCCTCCTTCACGGCGACGGGCTGACTAAGACTGATGTTAAGGACGCCCTGCGCAACGCTGTGCCGATTATCAGCTCTACCGCGGCTCCGGCCTTCTTCCTGCTGCTTGCAATGCTCCATCTGCTGCCAGTTGAGGTCAGTTGGTACCTGGCTATACTGACGCTGCTGGGCCGCCTCTTCTCGGTTGGTTTTGTGGTCGCCCGCTACCGCAAGGAAAGCATTACCTTCCGCACCCTTTTAGGCGGTATCGTCTTCGCGGTTCTGGGCTTTACCGTAGCTGCCTTGAAGGCTCTGCTGACCCACTAGGCTCAAACTTCAGGTTCAGACTTCAGGGTAAGAGCGCTCTTCATGAGCCTGCTTCTGCCCTGGACCATACACATACCCCCGTCCTTTCTCTCCTGCTTCTGCCCTGGACCATACACATACCCCCGTCCTTTCTCTCCTGCTTCCGGGGTATAGCACCGGGGGTAGGAGAGAAAGGACGGGGTGAAGTCGGCTCTGCGGCGCCCAGGCCGGCATCGCTACATCCAGGCCGCCCCCAGCGCCTTAGATCCGGTAGTCGGTCATTTCGAAGATCTGCAAGAAGCGCTGGATGCGTTCCTGGTCAGAGGCGAAGAAGGCTTCGGGGCGGTTGGTGTAGGCGCTCCACCCAACGGAGGTGTAGAGGTCAGCCAGCTCCTGCTGACTGGGCACCTGGCCCACTGAAAACGTAAAAGCGGTGTTCATGGGCAAAACTTTACCGTGCACTTATCCCTGAAAATACTCCCAGCTTGTTCATCACAGAAAGCAAGTCCAGAACAATATCCTATTGTTGAAAGTACAGCCGTTTGCCATACTGGAAAGCACAGTAAGGAGGGAACCTATGACCGTGCATGTTGAGTTTACAGCTACTGAAGAGGCACAACTACAGAGTCTTTCTTCAGCTCTTGGCACGAGCACCGAAGAGCTAGTGCGTTCTGCTGTACTTGAATATCTTGAACAGCAGGAAGAACAGGTATGGGCACAGCAGGCGTTGGCACGATTCGAGGCAGACGGCCGTGAGACCCGCCCTGCCCAGGAATTGTGGGATGAACTCGGGGTCTGAATGTGGCCTGGCAATTAGTGCTGGCAAAAGAGTTTGAACGATCGATTAGAAAGCTCGATAAGCCGGATATTCGTAGAATTAAGACTTACCTTGACCAGGTAGTTCAGTTAGATAATCCGAGGGCCCGGGGAAAAGCTTTGACAGCTGACAAGGTTGGCCTGTGGCGTTATCGTGTAGGAAATTTTCGAGTACTCGTAAAATTTGAAGATCAGCAGATGCAGGTTATCGCTCTCGACGTTGGTCACCGCTCAACAATTTACCGGTAGCCCTCTGAGATCCTCTGCTGTTAACACATACCCCCGCCCTTTCTCTCCTGCTTCGGCCCTGGACCATACACATACCCCCGTCCTTTCTCTCCTGCTTCCGGGGTTTAGCACCGGGGGTAGGAGAGAAAGAGCGGGGGTAAGTGAAAAAGGTTAGATCCGGTAGTCGGTCATTTCGAAGATCTGCAAGAAGCGCTGGATGCGTTCCTGGTCAGAGGCGAAGAAGGCTTCGGGGCCGCCGTTGTAGAGTACCTTGCCGCCGTCCAGGAAGACGATGCGGTCGGCAACCCGGCGGGCAAAGGCCATATTGTGGGTAACGACCACCAGGGAGCGTTTTTCGCGGGCCAGGTCAATCAGCACACCAATGACTTCGGCTTCAAGCTCGGGGTCAAGGGCGCTAGTGGGCTCGTCAAAGAGCAGGTAG
>JAXDRN010000079.1:0-27322 GCA_034090985.1 Rothia sp. (in: high G+C Gram-positive bacteria)
GTGCATGGTGTAGAACCAGCCGCGGGTCTGGCCGATGTATTCGACGATGAAGTCTGCCGGGTAGTGGGCTTCGAACCAGTCCTTGTTCTCGAAGGGGTAGTGGAACTGGGCGAAGGGCATGGAGCCGGAGTCGAACCAGACATCCAGTACGTCTTCTACGCGGCGCATGGTGGACTTGCCGGTGGGGTCATCCGGGTTGGGGCGGGTCAGCTCGTCGATGTAGGGGCGGTGCAGGTCAACCTGGCCATCCTTGTTCAGGGGCAGGCGGCCGAAGTCGGCTTCTAGCTCAGCCAGGGAGCCGTAGACATCGGTGCGGGGATAGTTGGGGTCGTCTGATACCCAGACGGGGATGGGTGAGCCCCAGAAGCGGTTGCGGGAAATGGACCAGTCGCGGGCGTTTTCAACCCACTTGCCGAACTGGCCCTGCTTGACGTTTTCGGGAATCCAGTTGATGTCTTCATTCAGTTCGCTCATGCGGCCCTTGAAGTCGGTCACCCGCACATACCAGGAGGTAATGGCCCGGTAGACCAGGGGGGTGCGGCAGCGCCAGCAGTGGGGGTAGGAGTGAAGGTAGGACTTCTCACGGATCAGGGCCCCATCGGCCTTGAGGGTGTTGATGATGCTTCGGTTGGCCTCAAAGATCTGGACGCCGGCGATCTCGGCCAGGGGGGCGCCTTCTGCCAGAGTGGAATCAGCGAAGAGGTCTAGGAACTTAGCGCCCTCGTCGATGGAGAGGATGACGGGAATCCCGTAACCCTCACAGACCTTCTGGTCGTCCTCACCGTAGGCCGGTGCCTGGTGGACCAGGCCGGTACCGTCGGTGGTGGTCACATAATCGGCCACCAGGATCTGCCAGGCCTTCTCGGTGCCGAACTTTTCGGTGTCGGTGAAGTAGTCCCAGAGGGGTGCATAGCGTACACCCTCCAGCTGGGCACCGGTGTAGGTGGCCAGGACGGCCTGGCGGGCAGCCTCTACCGGGTTCTCGGCCTCAGCGTAGCCTAGGTCCTTGGCGTATTCGCCCAGAAGGTCCGCAGCCAGTAGGAAGCGGCGGCCTTCTAGCTTGCCGGCACCGGGGACCACCAGATAGCTGATCTCGGGGCCGACTGCCAGGGCCTGGTTGGTGGGCAGGGTCCAGGGGGTGGTGGTCCAGGCAAGGGCTTCTACGCCAGCTAGCTCGCTGGCAACCTCCGGGTGCTTGGCCAGGGAGGTGTCGTCAGTAATGCGGAAGGCTACGGTAACGGAGGGGTCCTGCCGTTCCTTATAGACATCATCGTCCATGCGCAGCTCGTGGTTGGACAGGGGGGTTTCGTCCTTCCAGCAGTAGGGCAGCACGCGGAAGCCCTCATAGGTCAGGCCCTTATCGTGCAGTTGCTTGAAAGCCCAGATGACGGACTCCATGTACTCCACGTTCAGGGTCTTGTAGTCGTTCTCAAAATCCACCCAGCGGGCCTGGCGGGTGACGTACTCTTCCCATTCCTTGGTGTACTTAAGCACTGAGGCCCGGGCGGCATCATTGAAGTTATCAATACCCATCTCAATGATCTGCTGCTTATCGGTCATACCCAGCTGCTTCATGGCCTCTAGCTCAGCAGGCAGGCCGTGGGTATCCCAGCCAAAGCGGCGCTCTACCTTGTGGCCGCGCTGGGTCTGGTAGCGGGCAACCAGGTCCTTGACATAGCCGGTGAGCAGGTGCCCGTAGTGGGGCAGGCCGTTAGCGAAGGGGGGCCCGTCGTTGAAAACAAACTCGTTGGCCCCGTTGTCGCCAGCATCCCGCTGATCAATGGAGGCCTGGAAGGTGTCATCCTTCTTCCAGTAGGCCAGCACGGCTTCTTCCAGTGCCGGGAAAGAGGGGGAAGGAGCCACAAAGCTGGCTCCGCTTGCACTTGCCTTGGGGTAAACAGGCTTCTTGGTCATGGTTGCGCCCTTAAGGTTCTGGTCTTCCGTTACTTAATCTGGGTTGCAAGGACGCCTGAACCTAGCCTACGTCTCTAAAGAGGCTTGGAACCTGCGCGGTACCACCTTGCTTACGTCAATCGGTTCGACCCCATCCCCAACCCACCGTCCTGGTGGGTGGGCATGGGTCTGCGCTGGGCTTGCCTGGCCCCTGGTGAGAGCAGGTCCAAGATCACCCAGCGCAGGGCCGAACCGATTATCAGTCGCTTCATGACAGCTGTGTCGGGCTTACCCGTCCGGGTCTACTGGGGCTATATCTATTCCGCGCACTCCCCTCGTCGCAACGAATATACGGGGGTGTGCAGGTATCACCTGTTCTTCCGGATTGCTCGCCGGTGATAGCCGGGTCATCGCAACCATCTACTATTTTAGGGGGCTGGTGCCGGGCTGTCTAACGGATTTTTATTCCCCTAGGCCCCCCCAGCAGCCCTGCCAGCCCAGGCCCAACTGGGCCCCCTACTAGATGTAGGGCCAGCAGGGCCATCAGGCCCCAAGATAGGCCACTAGCTAGCTGGCTAGAAGTGAGCAGACTGACCAGAATTACAATTTTTCCCCCGCAGCTTTCGCGCCCGCCCTTGCCCCTTCTTCTAGGAGCTGACTGGCCAGGGCCAGGGCCCTAGAGAAGCCCTTATAGCGCTTAGTGAGCATACTAGGTGAGGCAAAGTGGTGCTCTCTTGCCCAAACCTGGTAGGCCTCATAGCTGTAGTTGCTCTCAGTTTGAAGGAACTGGACCAGCCCTGCCAGAATTTCATCATCCTGCATCCTTCCCCTCCTCCCGCGAGTGCCTACCCGGCCCCCGTGGGGCAGAACCAGTTCAGACCAGCTCTTTTGAGACCTGGCCATGAGCCGAACAGCAACAGGTAGCTTCCGGGCCTTAGCCCAGCGATCATAGCGGCTGACCGTCAGGTAGGTCCCCACCTCATCGATAGCCTGGCGAATGAGGGCATCAGGGTCAACCTCAGTCAGGGAGCGCTCGCTCACCTGCTTCCAGTTACGGGGAGCGCATACGGCCTCTAGCCAGCTGGGGTCAGCCTGCTGGTAGGTACCCTGGCTGACCTTGAGGGCGGTAGAAAGTAGCTGGGACCAGCTTTTGCCCAGCCGGTGGCGGATCAGGGCGCTTGAGGGGTGGTATTTGTTGCGCCGCTGCCAGCGGTCATAGTTTTCAACCTGGGAGGAATAGTCTGGGCTTGAGCAGTATTCAATTAGGGAGGCCCAGAGGTCTTCTTCCTGGTAGGCTCGTTTGCGAGCTACAGCATAGCTGCCGTCTACTCCCGCTAGTTTGACAGCCCGTGACCAGGAGCCAAAGCGGAGGGAAGGGGTTTGTTTGGTTGGCCCTCCCCGCTCTAGGCTCCATTCCTGAAAATGCTGGGAGGTTATTTTTCCGGTTTCTTCCTTACACTGGCGAATCAGGGCTAGTAGCTCATTATCGCTCCAGCGGACCCGGCTTTTTTCTTTCCCTTCAGCTGGTAGGGTTGGGTGGTAGATCAGGCGGTCCTTGAGGATGGAGCGTAGCTTTCTTAAGGGTACTCCCAGCTGGGTTTCTGCCTCAGATAGGGGGCTTCCAATGTTCTGATCTGACCACTTGTGGGCAGCTTCTACCAGGGCCTTTTCTTGGGCTTGCTTTTTCTCCTGCTTGAGGGTGTTGACTGCCTCTTTAAGGTTTCCGCCGGTATTTTTGCTGAGTCTACCTAAAATTTGTCGAACTGCTTCTCTGGTTATTCCGTGCTTATCACCAATGTATTGCAGGGTTGCACCCTGGGAGTAGAGAGATACTATATCGATATTCCGTGCAACCAGGTGCTGTTTGGACTGGTTGTGGGCATTGCTGAGGGTTTTATCAATGATTGCTTGGGCTGTTCTGACGTCCATGTCTACTAAACCTTCCACACCGAAAACTGTTACCTATACCATAGCAAGAAGCAGGCCTGAATGTCAGCCATATTTATTTTTATTAAAGCTACCCCCTGCCCTCCTATCCCCAGAAGAAGGGGGCTGGGTAAGTGAGTGGCACACTAAAGGGCCCCTAGCCTGCCAGCTAGGGGCCCTAGGTGACCTCAAGGGCGCTTCTTAGGTTTCAGCCCTGACATTCGCTGAAGGAATTGCCCCTAGAGGCGGCCTAGCTCCTTCATTTTTTCAAGGACCTTAGCTTCAGCATCAACCCCGGGTGCAATTCCAGGTGGGATTCTGAGCATGAAGGCTAGGCCCGCAGCCCACCAGAGGCCGAAGATAATCCAGGAGGGAATCTCAATTTCGCTCCCAGCCGGCATACCGGGGATGTAGAGGCTGACCAGGAAGGCAGCAACCAGGATTGCCAGGTAGCCGATGTAGATACCGCCCTGGCCCTTACCCCCGATGCGCAGGGGGCGGGGCATTTCTGGTTCCCTGCGACGTAGAACCACAAAGCTAATCATGACCAGCAGGTAGGCGATAACAATCATGGGTGAACCAGCATTGACCACCCAGGAAAGGGCCTGGCGGCCAAAGAAGGGGGCAATGGTGGCAAAGAGGCCCAGGAGCAAGATGGCGTTGATGGGTGTACCAAACTTGGGGTGGACCACTCCCAGCCAGCGCGGGAGCATACCACCGCGGGCCAGGGAGAAGAGCAGGCGGGAAGCCCCCATCTGTAGGGAGTTCCAGGAGGTAATAATGCCAGCAATACCGGCTGCAATCATCAGCTTAGGCATGAAATCATTACCAAAGAGCACCCCAATAGAATCAGCTGCCGGCAGGTTTGCTGCCTTGAGGCTAGCGTCATCGAGGGCTAGGGAGACTGTTAGAACAATCAGGATGTACCAGAGGGCTGCAATAAAGACAGAGATAACAGAAATCCGCCCAATCTTGCGCGGTGGAATGTTAGCCTCTTCAGCTGTCTGGGGAATGACGTCAAAGCCAACAAACATGAAGGGAACAATGATCAAGACAGCAAAGAAGCCGCCAACCCCACCCGAGAAGAGGGGATCGAGCTTGGCTACGTCCCCACCGGTAAACATGCCCAGCAGCTGAAGGGCGCCAATGGCGAAGAGGAAGACCACCACAAAGATTTGGACGCTTCCAGCTAGCTTGGCCCCCAGGATATTGATGATAGTGATAATAATGGCAGCCACAGAACCAACCAGGGCCCAAACCAGGTAGACATCGGATTCAGCGACCGTATAGAGCTTAATGTAGTCAAGGTTGACAACGTAGCTCAGGGCCCGGGGCAGGGCGACTGCCTCAAAGGCTACAACTGTTGCATAGCCACCGGCAATAGCCCAGGAACCAATTAGGGACCAACGGGGGCCCAGGGAGCGAATAATATAGTTGTGTTCTCCGCCTGCCTGGGGCATGGCGGCAACCAGTTCTGAGTAGATTAGAGCCATCAGGGCCATCATGGCCCCACCGAGGGCGAAGGCCAGTATGGCCCCCATGGAACCTGCGCTGGTAATCCAGTCCCCGGCAAGGACAACCCAGCCAAAGCCCACCATGGCTCCAACGCCTAGGGCTAGGACCGCCGCTGACCCCATGGTTTTTTTCAGTTCAGCATGGCCGGTCAGATGTTCAGACATGTGCCCTCCTGAGAAGAAACCTACACCTCCTTGTGAGGTGCAGCACTAACTGACTGAAGAATACCCTACGACCCTCACCCCCGTCCACCTGTATAAACCCTCCCAGCAAGAATGATCAAGAGCATATTTGCACAAGCCTGCTCTTAGCTCCCCGTCATCAAAGACTAGGCAGGCCCAGAATCCCCAGAAAGAGAGCAGATATTAACTAAACTTTGCCCCACCCCCAGACCGTGCCAGAATGAGCTTATGCGTATTTTGTCTATCCAGTCCGCTGTTGCCTACGGGCACGTGGGCAACTCAGCAGCAGTTTTTCCCCTTCAACGACTGGGCCACGAGGTCATGCCAGTCAATACCGTTCTCTTTTCAAACCACACCGGCTACGGAGCCTGGCGGGGTCCTTTGATTTCAGGTGATGACGTTCGAGAAGTTGTTACCGGCATTCAAGAACGTGGAGGCCTAGAGGACACCGGCCTAGTGATCTCCGGCTACCAGGGAGCCTCATCCATTGGGGACGCTATCCTTGACGCAGTTGCCATGGCCCGCCAGGCCAACCCCAAAGTTCTCTACTCCTGCGACCCGGTTCTGGGCAATGCCACCAGCGGCTGCTTTGTCTCGCCAGAAGTTCAAGAACTGATCAGAGACCGGGTCATTCAGCATGCCGATATCATCACCCCCAACCAGTTCGAGCTAGGCTTCATTACCGGAACTGACCCCAAAACCCTAGATGAGGTCCTTGAATCGGTTGATCTAGCCCAGAAGATTGGCCCCTCAACCGTTCTGGTCACCAGCGTACAAACCTCCCAGATCCCAGAAGGCTGCATTCAGATGCTGGCAGCCTCAGGCCAGGAGGCCTGGCTGATCACCACCCCCCGCCTGCCCTTGAAGGCCAACGGTTCAGGGGATGTCACCCAGGCCCTCTTTGCCGCCCACTACGCCTCTGGCCGTAGCCTCAAGCTCTCCCTAGAACTAACCTGCGCCAGCGTCTTTGAACTGCTGAAAAACACCCTGGCCTCTGGTCAGAGGGAGCTGCAGCTCATTGAGTCCCAGCAGGCCTACGTTGAACCCGGTGAAACCTTCAGCGCCGAACAGATCCGCTAGAGGGAACGAATCACCTTATACTGGGCTGCCTGGGCAACCGGGCGCAGGGTGATGTGGTCTAGGTTGATGTGGTGGGGAATATTCAGGGCGAAGGTAAGGGTCTGGGCAACGTCCTCAGCCAGCAGGGGTTTTTCTACCCCCGCATAAACCTTGGCTGCCGCCTGAGCTGACCCTAGCCGCTTGAGGGCAAACTCATCGGTTCGCACCATGCCCGGGCGCACCTCAATGACGCGAACATTGTGTTCGGCCTCCTCTAAGCGCAGAGTCTCTGTTAGGGCCCGCTGCCCAAACTTAGCCGCATTGTAGCCCGCTCCCCCCTCATAGCCAGCCTCAGCTGCAGTAGAGGTCAAGTTCAGCACGGTACCCTGCCCGCCCTGCCGAAGGGCGGGCAGGAAGGCCTTCACCATATTCAAGGTGCCCAGCACGTTGAGTTCAAACATATTCGCCCAGTCAGCTAGGTCAGCCTCAAGGACAGAATCAGCGCCCAAAGCCCCACCAGAAATATTGACCAGGGCATCAAGGCGGCCACCTGTTTCAGCCAGAATCTCCTGGGCCCGGGCAGCAACAGCCTGGGCATCTGTAATATCCAGAACGACCGGCCGCACCCCGGTTGCCTGGGCCAGGCTTTCAAGGCGCTCAGCCCGCCGGGCTACAGCATAAACCGTCCAACCGGTAGCAGCCATCAACTCAGCAGTGGCCCGGCCAATACCGGATGAGGCACCAGAAACAACAGCGATTTTGCCCTGCTGGGCATCGGGGGCAAAGGGATTAGCAGGAAGTGATGAAATAGTCATAGCACTAGCCTAACCTGCAACATATTTTTATTCATGAGACAATAGGCCACATGGCTGAAATCAACCAGGGCACAGACACGCCCGCAGAAAACACCCAAGACATCAACGTACCTGCCAAGCCCGGCCTAGAAGGCCTGGAAAAGAAGTTCACCAAGAACTGGGCCGAGCAGAAGACCTACGCCTTTGACCCCAAGACCACCCGCGAACAGGTCTACTCTATCGACACCCCTCCCCCCACCGCCTCAGGCTCCCTGCACGTCGGTCACATGTTCTCCTACACCCAGACTGACGTGATCGCCCGCTACCAGCGGATGAAGGGCAAGAACGTCTTCTACCCCCTAGGCTGGGACGATAACGGTCTACCCACCGAACGCCGGGTACAGAACTACTACGGGGTGCTCTGCGACCCCGCCATCCCCTACGATCCCGATTTCAAGGCCCCCGACAAGCCGGCCAAGAACCAGCGGGACTGGCCCCGAATCTCCCGCCAGAACTTTATTGAACTCTGCGAAATCCTGGCAGTAGAAGACGAAAAGGTCTTCGAAGAACTCTTCACCACCCTGGGCCTATCCGTTGACTGGTCCCACACCTACCGGACCATCGACGCCCACTCCCGCAAGGTCTCTCAGCTAGCCTTCCTCAAGGACCTAGCAAGCGGGGATGCCTACATGGCAGAAGCCCCCACCATGTGGGATGTCACCTACCGCACCGCCGTAGCCCAGGCTGAACTGGAAGATAAGGAACGGCCCGGCGCCTACCACCGGATCTCCTTTACCCGAGAGAACGGCGAGAAGGTCTGGATCGAGACCACCCGCCCCGAGCTACTGCCCTCCTGCGTGGCCCTGGTCGCCCACCCCGACGATGAGCGCTACAAGCCCCTCTTTGGCAGCAAAGTCACCTCTCCCCTCTTCGGTGTAGAAGTAGAAATCAAGGCCCACCCCCTAGCCCAGCCCGACAAGGGGGCAGGTATCGCCATGATTTGCACCTTCGGTGATACCACCGACGTCACCTGGTGGCGGGAACTTCAGCTGCCCACCCGGGCCCTGATTGGCCGTGATGGCCGCTTCGCCACCGAAACCCCCGAGTGGATTAGCTCAGCCCAGGGCCGTGAACGCTACGAGCGGATGGCAGGTGCCACAGTCTTCACCGCCCAGAAAACGGTCGTTGAGATGCTGATTGAAGCCGGTGAAATGGACGGGGACCCCAAGCCCATCACCCACCCGGTCAAGTTCTACGAAAAGGGCGATAAGCCCCTAGAAATCGTGGCCTCCCGCCAGTGGTACATCCGCAACGGTGGCCGTGATGCTGAGCGCCGCAAGGCCCTGGTTGAGCGCGGCCGTGAAATCACCTGGCACCCGGCCTTCATGCGCTCCCGCTACGAGAACTGGGTTGAGGGCCTCAACGGCGACTGGCTCATTTCCCGCCAGCGCTTCTTCGGCGTACCCTTCCCCCTCTGGTACAAGCTGGATGCCGAAGGGGAACCCATCTACGATGAGCCCATCATCCCCAGCGAAGACATGCTGCCCGTTGATCCCGCCTCAGAGTCGGCCCCCGGCTACAGGGAAGATCAGCGCGGTGTGCCCGGCGGCTTCATTGCCGACCCCGATGTGCTCGATACCTGGGCCACCTCATCGCTGACCCCCCAGATCGCCACCGGCTGGGCCGTGGACGAAAACCTGCATCAGGTCACCTTCCCCATGGACCTGCGTCCCCAGGGCCACGACATTATCCGCACCTGGCTCTTCTCCACCGTGGTTCGCTCCAACTCCCTGGCCAACTCCGTGCCCTGGACCGACACCGCCCTCTCCGGCTGGATCCTAGACCCGGACCGCAAGAAGATGTCCAAGTCCAAGGGCAATGTGGTTGTGCCAAACGAGGTTCTAGAAAAGTACGGTTCAGATGCTGTACGCTACTGGGCCGCTTCAGCTAAGTTGGGTGCCGATACTGCCTACGACGAGGCCCAGATGAAGATCGGCCGCCGCCTGGCCATCAAGCTCCTGAACGCCTCAAAGTTTGTCCTGGGCTTAGGCGCCACCGCCAACTCGGTCATCAGTAGTCAGGCTGCAGCGAGCGTCCTGACCAATGAGCTGGACCGCTCCCTCCTAGCCCGCCTGCAGGCCCTGCTTGAAGAAGCGACCGCAGCCTTTGAGAACTACGAGTACGCCCGTGCCCTGCAGATTTCAGAGACCTTCTTCTGGCAGTTCACCGACGACTTTGTAGAACTCATTAAGGACCGGGCCTACGGTAAGGCAGGTGAAGCCGAGCAGGCTTCAGTCCTAGCAGCCCTAGCTACCACCCTTGATGCCCTGCTGCGCCTCTTTGCCCCCTTCCTACCCTTCGTCACCGACGAAATCTGGTCCTGGTGGAGGGCCGGCTCAGTCCACCGGGCCACCTGGCCCAGTGCTGAGGGCTTCGCCGCTGCCGTAGCTGATGCTGACCCTGCCCTGCTGCCTACCGTAGCTGCTGCCCTAGGTGGTTTGCGCAAGGCTAAGAGTGAAGCTCAGGTCAAGCAGCGGACCGAGGTTGAAAGGGCAACCATTAGCGCTTCAGCTGCAGATATTGCCCGAATCCGCGGTGGTCTAGCTGACCTGAAGGCTGCTGGTAACGCCAACGACCTGATCCTGACCGAGGCAGAGGGCGAGCTGGCGGTCACTGACGTTGTGCTCATTACTGAGGACGAAAGCTAAGGTCTTAGGCCTGCATACCCCCTAGGTGGCTAACCTTCTTGAGCTCGCGCTGGGGCTCGCATAATTCATGCCAGCCCCAGCCAGCAGCCTGCGGGAGTATGCAGGCCCTGACCTAGCTGCGTCTGAAAAGATGAGGCCCGGTTCCAGAGCTTCTGGAACCGGGCCTTATCGTATTTTCAGTAACTTCGTGTATTCAGCAACAGGGGTATAAAGCGCCCGCTAGTTACTATTTTTCGGTGTTGAAAATCGGGCCGACGGTGCGGGGGCGCTTGAGCTCAAAGAAGCCGGGGTAAGAGGCCAGGGCTACTGCCCCGTCAAAGACCTTAGCTGCCTCTTCACCGGTGGGGGCAGGGGACATGACCGGGCCGAAGAAGGTAACTCCGTTAATGCTCATCAGGGGCACACCAATATCGTCGCCTCCGGCTGCGTCGAGGCCGGCGCGGGTTGAGGCCCGCATCTGCTGATCGTAGTCTTCGCTAAAGGCGACCTGGGCCAGCTCGGCAGGTAGGCCCACCTCTGCCAGGGCAGCGTCGATAGCCTTCTGGAAGTAGGTGCCCTCCTTATTCTGCTGCAGGTGGATCTGCTCGCCAAGGGCAGTGTAGAGCTCATCCAGCTTTTCCTGGCCGTACTGCTCTGCCACAGCGGTAGCTACCCGGGCCGGGCCCCAGGTGTTAGCAATATGGTCCCGGTAAGCAGGGTCAAGGTCCCTACCCTCATTCAAAACAGCCAAAGAGAAGGGCCGCCAGGTCACCTCAATATCACGCTGGGTCTGAACTTCCTTAATCCAGCGGGAGGTCATCCAACACCAGGGGCAGGTGGGGTCAAACCAAAAATCAACAGTATCTGCAGCCATATCTAGCCTTTCTTATTTGGAGGCTTATTCATAAGGGGAGGTGAAGCAGGCTCACAGCGAAGCTGCTGGCTCGGCGGCTGGCGTGAATCGCCTTGTGAGCGAAGCGAACCAGGCGAGAGGGTCGGCTGCGAGTGTGAGCCTGCGGAACCCCTTATGAATAAGCTTCCTGCTTTTTATCAGCTTATCGAGGCCTAGAGGTTATTAACCCTAGGCTGAAATTTGTTCGTTTTCTTCACGGATTACGATGGGCTTTTTGCTCCCTTCAACGACCTCTCGGTCAATGATCACGCTCGTAATATCCTTCTGGCTGGGAATATCAAACATGACCGGTTGCAAGATAGCTTCCATAATGGACCGAAGGCCCCGGGCTCCGGTTTGACGAATCATGGCCTGCTGGGCAATAGCCTCTAGGGCAGAATCCTCAAAGACCAGCTCAACCCCATCTAGGGCAAAGAGCCGTTTGTACTGCTTGATCAGGGCGTTCTTAGGCTCAACCAAGACCCGGGTCAGGTCAGCTTCGGTCAGCTTCCCTAAGGTGGCCAGCACCGGCAAGCGGCCAATAAATTCAGGGATGAGCCCGAATTTCAGCAGGTCTTCTGGCATGAGCTTGGTCAGAATATCAGCTTCCTTGGCGGCCTGATCGATCGAGGCCCCAAAGCCAATGCCCTTCCGGCCCACCCTGCTTCCAATGATTTCCTCAATCCCGGCAAAGGCACCGGCAACAATGAAAAGAATGTTAGAGGTATTAATCTTGAGGAAATCCTGCTGGGGGTGCTTACGCCCGCCCTGGGGTGGAACAGCAGCTTCTGTTCCTTCAAGGATCTTGAGCAGGGCCTGCTGAACACCCTCACCAGAGACATCCCGGGTAATTGAGGGATTATCGGCCTTACGGGAAATTTTATCTATTTCATCAATATAAATAATTCCCTGCTGGGCCTTTTCAATATCACCATCAGCTGCCTGAATCAGTTTGAGAAGAATGTTTTCAACATCCTCACCCACATAACCTGCCTCTGTCAGGCTCGTTGCATCAGCAACAGCAAAAGGCACATTCAGTTTTTTAGCCAGGGTCTGGGCCAGGTAGGTTTTGCCGGAGCCTGTGGGGCCCACCAGAAGAATATTAGACTTTGCGATTTCAACGTCTTCGCCCTCAGTAGCCAGTAGTTCCTGGGCCTCCTGGGCTGAACCGGCCTGGGCCCTGATCCTCTTGTAGTGGTTATAGACAGCTACAGAGAGGGCCTGCTTGGCGGCCTCTTGGCCGATTACGTACTGCTGAAGGTGGTCAAAAATTTCCCTGGGAGTCGGTAGCTGTTCCAGGGCGCCAATATTTTTGACGTTGCTTAGCTCTTCTTCCAGGATCTCATTGCACAGTTCAATACATTCATCGCAGATATAAATGTTGGGTCCAGCGATCAGTTTGCGAACCTGCCGCTGATTTTTTCCGCAAAAGGAACATTTGGGAAGAGTAGTGCTTTCGCCAAGCCGAGCCATCTGGCAACCTTTCCGTGTGGAGTGCTCTTCCTAATCTATCTTGAAAACTGCTCTAACCCAACTGTGTAGGACTATGACAGGAAGGAGAGAAATATGACAGGGGTTCAGGGTGAGGCTTATTCATAAGGGTAGGTGAAGCAGGTTCACAGCGAAGCTGCTGGCTCGGGGCTGGCGTGAATCGCCTTGTGAGCGAAACGAACAAGGCGAGAGGGTCGGCTGCGAGCGTGAGCCTGCGGAACCCCTTATGAATAAGCTTCAGGGTAGAGGAAGGGCCCCGGGCTGATCTGTGAGTTCAGATTCAATCCCAGGGCCTCTAGCAGCGCCTATTGCCCCTAGTCGTGGGTCAGGGCAGTGTTGAAGGAGGGCTTTACAGCCTTGCGGGACTCTAGAACCTGGTCCACAATGCCGTAGTCTAGGGCAGCCTTGGCGGTCAGAATGTTATCTCGCTCAATCGACTTATCGACCTCTTCAAAGCTCTTACCTGAGTGCAGGGCCAGGGTCTGGGCGGTCCATTCACGCATCCGCATGACCTCATTGGCGTGGATTTCAATGTCAGAGGCCTGACCCCCCTGCTGGCCGGAGAGGGCTGGCTGG
Organism: Rothia sp. (in: high G+C Gram-positive bacteria); assembly: GCA_034090985.1. GTDB lineage: Bacteria > Actinomycetota > Actinomycetes > Actinomycetales > Micrococcaceae > Rothia. The sequence goes on from JAXDRN010000079.1 coordinate 13,016, forward strand.
TGAATGAGAACCCGGGCGTTGGGCAGGGCAAGGCGCTTACCGGGGGTGCCGGCTGCCAGCAGGACGGCAGCAGCTGAGGCGGCCTGGCCTAGGCAGACGGTCTGAATCTCAGGGCGGATGTACTGCATGGTGTCGTAGATTGCAGTCATAGCGGTAAAGGAGCCGCCGGGTGAGTTGATGTAGAGGGTGATGTCCCGGTCGGGGTCCTGGGATTCAAGGACTAGCAGCTGGGCCATGATGTCGTCAGCTGAGGCATCATCAACCTGTACACCCAGGAAGATAATCCGGTCTTCAAAGAGCTTTGCGTAGGGGTCCTGACGCTTGTAGCCGTAGGGGGTCCGCTCCTCAAAGTTAGGCAGGACGTAGCGGCTGGTGGGCATACCGGCAGCTAGGGTGGATGAGGGAAGGTGAATCATTGATTTCTCCTGTTAAAAGTTTTTCTGCCGGTTTACTTTTCGCTTGCGCCGGTTGCCGGGCCGATCTTATCAAGGATCTTGTCAAAGAAGCCGTAGGCTAGTCCCTCTTCGGCGGTAAACCAGTTATCGCGGTCGTTATCGCGCAGGATGGTTTCAACGGTTTGGCCGGTCCGCTCTGCGGTGATTTCGCTCAGCCGCTTCTTCATATCCAAGATCAGCTGGGCCTGGGTGCGAATGTCAGAGGCGGTGCCACCAATGCCACCGGAGGGCTGGTGCATGAGGATTCGGGCGTTAGGGGTTGCGTAGCGCTTACCGGGGGCCCCTGCGGTGAGCAGGAACTGACCCATCGAGGCGGCCATGCCGGTTACAACGGTGACAACGTCGTTGGGGATTAGCTGCATGGTGTCGTAGATGGCCATGCCTGCGGTCACGGACCCACCGGGTGAGTTGATGTAGAGGTAGATGTCTGCTTCTGGGTCCTCAGCTGAGAGCAGCAGAAGCTGGGAGCAGATGCGGTTGGCGTTGGAGTCGCGCACCTCTGAGCCTAGCCAGATGATGCGTTCTTTGAGCAGGCGGTTGTAGACGTAGTCGTCCTGACTGCCCATGGGGGTTTCCATGGCCGGGGCCTGGTGTGCTTCAGGAAGGGTGAAGGACATGTAATCCGCTCCTTGTGTCGGTCACGGCAGGAGCCTACAGGGGGCTGCTGCCAAAGATTTGCTTGACACTTAGGTTATCGCCTTTTGGGCCTGCCCCCTTCCCTTTTTGCCTTCAGTTCGCTGTTGGCATGGAAGTAGGCGGCCCCCAGGGTAGGGTGGGGGCCGCAAGGAGGCTAGTGGTAGCAGGCGATTGGCCCGTTGGGGCCCTCTATGACCTGGATGGGGGTATTGAAGATTTCTGTGAGCAGTTCATCGTTCATAATGTCAGCTACCTTGCCAAAGCTGGCCAGCTGCCCGTCTTTAATGGCGCAGATGTAGTCGGCGTAGCGGGCGGCAAAGTTAATATCGTGCAGAACTACAATGATGGTTCGCCCCAGGCTCCTTGCTGCATGGTGCAGGTACTGCATCATCTGAACCGAGTGGGAGATATCTAAGTTGTTCAGGGGCTCATCGAGCAGAACATAGTCTGTTTCCTGGCAGAGGACCATGGCCACATAGGCCCGCTGCCTCTGGCCGCCTGAGAGCTCATCTAGGTAGCGGTTTTCTAGGTCTGTGAGGTTGAGAAAGTCAATGTAGCGGGAGATGATTTCTTCATCTTCGGCCCTGAGCCTGCCGCCCGTGTAGGGGAAGCGGCCAAAGCCTACCAGCTGGCGGACGGTCAGCTTGGTCACGAAGTGGTTTTCCTGGCGCAGGATTGAGACGACCTGGGCTAGTTCCTTGGACTTAGTCGTTGCCACATTTAGGCCGCCGATTTCGATGCTGCCGGAATCAATATCTAGGAGCCGGCCCACCATGGTCAGCAGGGTAGACTTTCCTGCCCCGTTGGGGCCAACGAGGGCTGTGATACCCCCTGCCGGCAGTTGAAGGTCAACTGGGCCGATTTTGCTCTGACTGCTGTAGTTTTTGGCTACCTGCTGGAGGTTAATCATAGTTTGCCCTTTCTAAGGATGACGATCAGGAAGGTCAGGCCACCGATCAGTTCAATGATGATTCCCACAACCCCTTGGGCTGAGAAGATGTGGTTCATGATGAAGTAAGAGACGGCCAAGATAGCAAAGGAGAGGACGGTTGCTAGGGGGAAGAGGTAGCGGTGGTCGTAGGTGTCGGCGAACTGGTAGGTGAGGGTGGCTACCAGGAAGCCAAGGAAGGTCAGGGGGCCTACCAGGGCTGTTGAGACAGCCATCAGGATTGATACAAGAACCAGCACAATGAGCGATTCGCGCCGGTGGTTAATTCCAAGGTTGCTGGCTGCCGCTTGGCCCAGGGTGAGGGCGTTGAGGGTCCTTGACTTTGCGTAGAGAATGAGCAGGCTGATCAAGACCAGGGGCAGGGCTACCGGGTAGTAGTCTGGGTCTGCGTTATTGACTGAGGCGAAGAGCCGGGCGGTGAGAATATCGAATTCACTGGGGGTGAGCATCCTTTGCATAAAGGTTGATACTGACCCTAGTCCCCCACCGAGAACCACCCCAATCAGGAGCATGAGGTGCATATTAGCCTGCCGGCTGGTCAGCAGCCAGGAGTAGAGCAGCATACTGAGGGCAACCATCATCAGCAGCTGAAAGACGAAGGTGTCTAGGGTTCTAGCAGCTATGAGACCGGCTGCCCCGGCAAAGTAGATAGTTGCTGTATGAATGGCAGCGTAGAGGGCCTGGAAGCCTAGGATACCGGGGGTGATAATCCTATTGTTGGTCACGGTTTGAAAGGCTACGGTGGCAATTGCCTGGCAGACAGCAGCAATGGCCATGGCAATGAGGGCGTTTGAGCGGCGCTGGGCAATCAGCCACCACTTATGGCTGCCCGTTTCAAAGGGGTTAGCGTAGGCAAGTAGGCCGAAGGCGGCTAGGGCTGCTGCCAGGGCCAGGATTCCTAGAATAATCCAGTAGCGGCCAGCTGCGGCCTGGGTTTTGAAGGAGCCGGCATGGCGTCTTAGCTGCTGCTGATCCCCAGCAGCCTTCGGCTGAGTCTCTAGTGTAGAAGCTGGCAGCAGGGGACTTAGGGTTTGACCTTCCCTATCGGGCTGCTGGTACACGGTTTCTCCCCTTTACAATCAGGCCGATAAAGACAATAGCCCCTACAATTCCCAGAATGACCGATACTGGGATTTCGAAAGGTGCAATGATGGTGCGGCCAATCAGGTCGCAGGCTGTCACCACCCCAATGCCGGTGAGGGCCACCCAGGGCAGGTTTGACCTCAAATCGTCCCCGCGGAAGATACTCACCAGGTTAGGTACGATCAGCCCCAGGAAGGGTAGGGAGCCAACAACGACGGTCACCACCCCGGTTGCGATAGCGATCAGGGAGGTTCCGATCAGGACAATCTGGGAGTAGTTAAGCCCTACGTTGGTTGCAAAGTCCTGGCCCAGGCCCGCTACGGTCAGCCTGTCTGCGTACCAGAAGATGAGGGCTAGGACCAGCAGAACCAGCCAGAGGACCTCGTACTGGCCTTTGATAACTGAGGTAAAGCTGCCAGCGAACCAGACCCCAAGGTTTTGTAGCAGGTTGGTTTGGAGGGCGAAGAAGGTGGTGAAGGCTGATACGACTGCCCCTAGCATCATGCCCACGATGGGAACAATCAGAGAGGACCGTAGGGAGACCCGCCGCAGGAAGAGGAAGAACACCATGGAGCCGATAAAGGCAAAGACGACTGCTGCACTCATCTGCTGCAAGATATTTGCGGCCGGGTAGAAGTAGAGCATAAAGAGCAGGCCTAGGCTGGCCCATTCGGTGGTGCCTGTGGTGGTTGGCTCTACGAACTTATTTTGGGTGAGCATTTGCATGACCAGGCCGCTCATGGCCATGGCTGCTCCTGCCAGGATGAGGGCCAGGGTGCGGGGTATGCGGGTGATGGAGAACATGCTTGCCCCATCTGCCTGGCCGAAGATGTCATACTCACCGGTGAAGAGGGAGAGGATCAGAAGGAGGAGGACTGCAAGGCTAGCTAGCAGGAACTTTCCGCTCTGCAGGCTTTTGCCCTGGCGGCTCTGGCGGGTGGTTTCTCTGGTTGTCATAAAAGCCCTTAAGGAGTCACCGGCCCGGTCAGGGCAGGTGACTCCTTTTTTCTCAGGTTACTGTTAGCAGGTTTTACTTGGCTGCTTCGAACTGGTCAGCGATGTCGTTGAGAATCTCGGTGTAGGTGATGATGGATTCGTTGGTGTAGGTATCGGTTGGGGCGTAGATGACCTGACCTGAGGTGATGGCGCTGACGTTTGCTAGGGCTGAGCTACCGGCGATGACGTCTGCTGCTGCAGGTGAGCCTTCATCGTCACTGGTTGCTGCGTCCCGGTCTAGAACCAGGAGCCAGTCGGGGTTGGCTTCTGCAATAGCTTCTACAGAGATGTCATCCCCCTGGTGGTTATCTGAGGCACCGTCTACCTCTAGGGCGGGCTTGAGGCCCAGCATGTCAAAGACAGGCCCGTAGGTGCGACCCAGGGAGGGAGCGATGTAGCCAATTTCGCCACCAGAGACGTTAACTGCCATGACCGTTGACTGACCGTCGTAGGCGGCCTTGGCCCGGGCTAGGGCTGCGTCGAAGTCAGCAACGAGCTGCTCTGCCTCTGCCTGCTTACCAAAGACTTCACCTAGGACGGTCACCTGCCGCTTGAGTTCGGCATCCAGGGGCTCACCATCCCGGGGTTCGAGTTCTAGGATGGCTGCCTGGGGGTTGAGTTCCTTGATGGCCTCGTAGTGCTGAGAGAAACGCTGGCCGTTGACAATCAGGTCTGGCTCTTCTGCTGCAAGGAGCTCAAGGTTGGGTTCCCGGTGGGTTCCGATGTCGGTAATAGTGGAGTCATTCTTGTAGGTTTCTACGGTTGCAGGAACCAATGCAATGGGGGCGGCAACAAGGTCTACCCCCCAGGCCTCAAGAACCTCAAAGCTGCGGTTGTCGGTTGCAGCTACCTTCTGAACAGGAAGGCTAATAGTCACTTCACCGTAGTTATCGGTGACGGTCAGGCTGCCAGCTGACTGGCTGGCTGAGGCTGAAGAGCTAGCGGAGCTTGATGAGCTGGAGACCTGGCTACTGCTTGCGCCACAGGCGGTAAGCGCCAGTGCTAGAACCGAAGTAGCTGCAAGGAGTGAGAAAGGGCGTGCCTTCATGCGGTATTCCTCATTCTGTGTTGGTGTGTCTGGGTTGATGGACAGCACATACATAGCTGTTCCAACTCACTTAAGATTAGTTAGCCTAACCTAACTTTTTCAACTTCAGAGGGCAATAAGGCAAAAATTTCTTTTCCTATTCACCATCATGTAGTTTTTCACCGAACACATCACCCCGCCTGCGGGCTATCTAGCCCAGAAAGTCAGGCAAAGAAAAAGCCCCCCGCCTAGCCTGAACTAGACGGGGGGCTTATTTCAAGAAGACTACTTGGTCTCTTCTACCTCTTCAGCCTGACCAAGGAAGGAAGAGAGGTCAACAGTCTGACCCTCTGAGTCCTTGACCTCAGCCTGAGCCAGAACGGTAGCCAGAGCCTTTGAACGACGAACCTCGCCAACAATCATGCCGGACTGGCCGGAGCCGTCAAGCATCTGAGCAAACTGGTTGGGATCCATGCCGTACTGCTGGCTCATGGTGATGATGTAATCAATCAGCTCAGCCTGTTCAACAGAGACTTCTTCCTTCTCTGCAATGGCATCAAGAATCATTTCGTTCTTGAAGGCCCGCTCAGTGTTAGTCCGAACCTCTGCACGGTGCTCTTCGGTGTCGTGGTCAGCGTCCTGGCCGGGGGCCTTGAAGTGCTGATCTAGCTGGTCCTCGATGACCTTCTCAGGTACGGGAACCTCAATGAGCTCTACCAGGGCATCAAGAACCTTATCGCGGGCCTCTGCACCCTGCTCGGCAACCTTAGCCTCAGCAGCCTTAGCCTTCAGGTCTTCCTTGAGCTCAGCGATGGTGTCGAACTCAGAAGCCAGCTGGGCGAAGTCGTCGTCAGCCTCGGGCAGTTCCCGCTCCTTGACAGCGGTGAGCTCAACCTTAACGGTTGCTTCTTCACCGGCATGCTCGCCACCAGCGAGCTTGGTGACGAAGGTTGCATCTTCACCGGCTGACAGGCCCAGTACAGCCTCATCTAGGCCTTCGAGCATGGTGCCAGAGCCTACCTGGTAGGAGAGGTCCTTGGCGGCGTCAATCTCTTCACCGTCGATCTCTGCTGAGATGTTGATGGTCAGGAAGTCAGCATCAGCTGCGGGGCGGTCTACAGCCTTGAGGGTGCCAAAGCGGCCACGCAGGTCATCGAGGGCCTTCTGCTCATCCTCTGCAGTAACCTCTACGCTGGCAACCTCAACCTTGATTCCTGAGTAGTCAGGCAGTTCAATCTCGGGGCGAACGGTAACCTGAATCTCTAGCTTAAGGTCAGCTTCGCGCTTGCCCTCTTCAGGCTTAGCAAGAACCTCAAGTTCAGGCTGAGCCAGAGGGGTCAGCTCGTGCTCAACCAGAGCCTGCTGGTAGTAGCTATTGAGAGCGTCGTTCAGGGCGTTCTCTACAACAAAGTCAAAGCCGGCACGCTGGTCGATCAGGGCCTTAGGGGTCTTGCCTTTACGGAAACCAGGAACAGAAATCTGGTTAGCCAATGACTTGTAGGTGCGGTCAAGATAGGTCTTGAACTCAGCAAAAGGGACCTCAACCTCAATCTTCGCGAGGGTTGGGTTGATCTTCTCGACGGCAGTCTTCACGTCTCTTGATCTCCTGATTACTAGAAGGGACCGCAACCCCAAGCTCAGAGCGCGGCAAACTTGTTGCGCAACAGAAAAACCCGCCGTTTCCGGCGGGTCGTTCTATTTCACGTCGGGGTGACAGGATTCGAACCTGCGATCTCCTGCTCCCAAAGCAGGCGCGTTAGCCAAACTACGCCACACCCCGTAGGCACGGAAGGCACCATTTACTTTACAGCTAACTTACCCCAAAACCCAATCAACCTACAAATTTACGCCCTGGGCGTGTTTCTACAGCAGATTTGACAAAGCTCAGGGAGCAGGGTTTACTTGTAAACGTCCCTGCCAGCAGGGATCCCCTAGCAGGGGGATGTAGCTTAATGGTAAAGCCTCAGTCTTCCAAACTGATTACGCGGGTTCGATTCCCGTCATCCCCTCTCAGCGGCTGTAGCTCAATGGTAGAGCGCACGCTTCCCAAGCCTGATACGCGGGTTCGATTCCCGTCAGCCGCTCCACAAGGCCCCGTTGGATTCCAACGGGGCCTTTCCAATACAAGAATGAAACCTATGGCTCTTTCCCTTCGCCCCCTGCTCACCTCCCTCCTCCTTTCAGCAAGCTTACTTAGCCTTTCAGCCTGCTCCAGTCAGCAGCAAGTCGACCAGCTAGCTAGCAGCCCTAGTCCTACAGGGAATAGCTCCTTGACCGCCAGCCCTTCACCTAGCCTGGCCAGCAGCTCCACTCCTGAAACGAGTAACGCCGCTCCTGAAAGCAGTCCGGCGGCTCAAGACAGCAGCCCAGCTGAGGAAGTCACAGCAGCAGAGCAAGTCACAGCAACAGACAGCCCAGCAGAGCCTAGCCCCACCCCCAGTACCCTAACTCCCCCGGTCAATGACGGCTTCACTCTTGATCCAGTTTCACTACTGACAACCGATCTTGTAAGCGGCAGCCCGGTGGCCGATCTGGCTGCCTACAACTATGCTGCTGCTGACCAGCCCTCGGTTATTTTCCAGACACCAGACCCTCAGGTGGCCTGCCTGATGCAGACCTACGGGGTTTTCTGCATGACCGATGATTCAAAGAACTGGGTTCTTCAGTCAGTTTCCATGGGACCCGGCGATACTCAGCCCCGCACTGTTCAGGCCCGCGGCCGGGCTGCAAGCCATGACTGGTTCCAGACCAAGACGGTGCTACCTGAAGGGCAGTCCATCAGCTGGATGGGTATGACCTGCACCAGCACCGGCCCGGTAAGCGTCCAGTGCAACGACGGTACAACCGGCTTTAACCTTTCAGACCTGACCGACCGCTAGGATTACACAGTCAAGCGGCTCCCTGCGCCAAGCTGGGAGCCGCTTCCTTTCTCTTCTTGCTAGCGCACGCGGTGCAGGCCTAAAGCTGGCAGCCCGGGCACCAGTAGAGCTTGCGCCCGGCCAATTCCTTCAGAGCAATGCTTGCACCACAGCGGGGGCAGGGCTGGCCCTGACGCTGATAAACATAGTTGGCATTCTCTGGCCAGGCCTGATCATCTGGGATTCCAGGCCGGTCTGCCGGGTCGGTAGTGATGATTCGGCCAAGGCGCACACCGATTTCCAGCAGCTGCTTATTATCTGCCCAGAGGGCTTCAAGCTCCCGTACGCTACAGTCCTTGGCCGCTTTCAAGGGGTCAAGGCCGGTGCGGAAGAGCGATTCTGCCCGAAAAATATTCCCCACACCAGAAATAGCCTTCTGATCCATGAGCAGCTGGCCGATGGGGCGGCTGGTCTTAGCTGCTGCTGCGAAAAAGACTGCCGGATCAGCGTCCTCATTCAGGGGGTCGGGGCCCAGCTTGGCCCGCACGTCCGCCACCTCATTGGCAGTGAGGGTTCGGCAGATGGTTGGCCCTACCAGGTCAGCCCAGCCGTGCTCTGAGACCAGGCGGACGCGGGTGGTCGGCCTCGGCACGGGAGGCTCAGCTGAGAGTTCGGTGCGCTGATCCTCCCGCTCACCGATTTTCCGGGGAGCCCCAATGGAAGAGGCTCCGGTAAAGTGCTCATCGCCGCCGAAGGTAAAGGCCCCGTAAATCCCTAAGTGAACATTCAGATAGAGGTCAGATGAGAAGTGGGCAAAAAGGTGCTTTCCGTGAGCGAAGGCCTCAGTGAGCACCTGCCCATCTAAGAGGGCAGCTCCAGCAGTAAACCTACCCTGGGGGCTACTGACAGCTAGCTTTTGACCAGCAAAAACGTCAGTCAGCTGGCGGGCCAACCTATGAATTGAATGCCCTTCTGGCATTAGTCCTCGTAGCTGTCAATCTGCTTGCCGACGATTGCGCCGGTCTGCTCGTATTCAGCCATCTGGCTAATACGGCGGGCATGTCGTTCTTCATTGGTCCAAGCGGTGGCGAGGAAGACCTTGATAATCTCAAGGGCCTCTTCCTTGCTGTGCTGGCGGCCGCCAACAGCAACAACCTGAGCGTTGTTGTGCTCACGGGCAAGAGCCGCGGTGTCGTGATTCCAGGCTAGGGCTGCCCGGATGCCCTCAACCTTGTTAGCGGCCATCTGCTCACCGTTGCCGGAGCCACCCAGCACAATGCCCAGGGAGTCCAGACCCGCTGCACGGTCTGCGCGGACGGCGAGGGCCGCATTGATGCAGAAGCTGGGGTAATCATCTAGGGGGTCGTAGTGGCTTGGCCCATGATCGATCATTTCGTAGCCAGCAGCGCTGAGCTCTTCAATCAAAAAATGGCTCAGTTCAAGGCCGGCGTGGTCCGTTGCAATGTGTACGCGCACGGTCTCTCCTTCGACTGTTGAGGGTGTGGGCTACCCAACCCCACCTGCACGTTAGGTTAATCACTCAATTGGGCATATGATGGGAAGCATGCCCAGCCCCAGCGGGGCCTACATACGATTGTAGGCCACCTGAGGCCAGCTCCAGGCCAGTAGGCCCACATGCTGGGCGAAAGCCAGATACCCTATCCCCCATACATCAGAGAACTAGTCTCCAAAGGAAACTGATGCCAGGAACAAACCTAACTCGCAAAGAAGCCCAAGACCGCGCCGCTATCATCCAGCAGGTCCACTCCTACCGTGTAGAACTTGACCTCACCGGTTCGGACGAGAGCTTTACCTCCCGCACAAGCATCCGCTTTAAGGCTCAGGCTGGGCAAAGCACCTTCCTTGATGCCATCACCCAGTCAGTTGCCAGCCTAGAACTCAACGGCCAGGCCCTGGACCCGGCCCTAGCTGACGGTAGCCGCATTGAGCTTCCCTCCCTAGAAGAAGAGAACCAGCTACTGGTAGAAGCAAAGATGCTCTACACCAATACCGGTGAGGGCCTGCACCGCTTTGTTGATCCGGTAGACGGCGAGGTCTACCTCTACTCCCAGTTTGAGGTACCAGACTCCCGCCGGGTCTTCCCCGTCTTTGAACAGCCCGATCTGAAGGCCAGCTTTGAGTTCATCGTCACCGCCCCTGCCCACTGGGTTGTGGTCTCAAACCAGCCCGTAGCAAAGATTGAAGAAGGCCCGGCAGCTAAGACCTGGCACTTCAAACCCACCGACAGGATCTCCTCTTACATCACCGCCATCATTGCCGGCCCCTACGCTAGCGTCCACTCATCCCTTACGAACAGTGAAGGGCGCACCATTGACCTTGGCTGCTACGCCCGCCAGTCCCTGATGGAATACCTGGATGCCGATGAGGTCTTCCACATCACCCGCCAGGGCTTTGAATTCTTTGAGGCCCAGTTCAAGACCCCCTACCCCTTTGAGAAGTACGACCAGCTCTTCGTGCCAGAATTCAATGCTGGGGCTATGGAAAACGCTGGGGCTGTGACCTTCCTAGAAAACTACATTTTCCGGTCCAAGGTGACTGAGGCTATGGTTGAACGCCGGGCCATCACCATCTTGCATGAACTTGCCCACATGTGGTTTGGCGACCTGGTAACCATGAAGTGGTGGAACGACCTGTGGCTGAACGAATCCTTTGCTGAGTTCATGTCTACCCTGGCCGCTGCCGAGAACACCCGCTTTGCCCCCGAGGCCTGGGCTACCTTCTCAGCCTCAGAAAAGACCTGGGCCTATAACCAGGACCAGCTCTCTTCCACCCACCCCATCGTTGCCCCGATTCGCGACCTTCAAGATGTTCAGGTCAATTTTGACGGCATCACCTACGCTAAGGGCGCTTCCGTGCTGCGCCAGCTGGTGGCCTGGGTGGGCCAGGAGAACTTCATGGCAGCTCTCAAGGTCTACTTCGACAAGCATGCCTACGGCAACACCGTGCTCGATGACCTACTCGATGAGCTTGAGGCAACCAGCGGACGCGACGTGCGCGCCTGGTCTAAGCTCTGGCTGGAGACCGCCGGGGTTAACACCCTCACTACCGAGGTGGATGAGGCGGAGGATGGCACTATTACCCGCCTGGCCCTGCGCCAGACCTACGCTGAGGGCTTTGAGACTCTGCGCCCCCACCGGCTGGTGATTGGTTTCTACAACCTGGACGGTGAGGTACTGACCCGCACTGACCGGCTAGAAATCGATGTGGACGGCGACATCACCGAAGTACCCCTGGCTGTTGGAGCCAAACGTCCCGATTTGATTCTGGTTAACGATGAGGACCTGGCCTACGCCAAGATCCGTCTCGATGAGCGTTCTCGCGCCACCGCCGTTGCCCACCTGGGCGCTATTGACTCATCTGTTGCCCGCGGCGTGGTCTGGGGTTCCCTCTGGGATACCGTGCGCGATGCCGAAATGCCTGCCCGCCAGTTTGTTGAACTGGTCCTTGGCAATATCGGCGCTGAAACTAACTCTACGGCCCTGCGAACCCAGCTGCTGAACCTAGAAACAACCCTCAGGGCCTATCTGAACCCCGAGCAGGCTGAGACTGTACGAGCTGAAGCAGCTGACCGGATCTGGACCCTTGCCCAGGCAGCAGAAGCTGGCTCTGATAACCAGTTCCAGCTGGTGGGAACCTTCGCCCGTCTGGCCCATACCTCAGACCAGCTAGATGCTGTGGCAGCCCTGCTCGATGGCTCTACCGTTTTGGAAGGTTTGGAGATTGATACCGACCTGCGCTGGAACCTGCTGGGATCTCTGGCAGCGGGCGGACGCGTCACCGCAGCTGAGATCGATGCGGCCCTGGCTAAGGACAACACCTCCAACGGCCAGCAGGCAGCTGCCACCGCCAAGGCTGCTATCCCCACCGCTGAAGCAAAGGCAGAGACCTGGCGCGCTGTGGTTGAAACCGGCGAGCTGTCTAACATTGTGCAGCGCTCCGCCATTCTCGGTTTCTACCGCGGTGCCCCGGAGTTCTCAGAACCCTACATTGACCGCTACTTTGAGGCCCTTGAAGGAGTCTGGCGCGAGCGCTCCCACGAGATTTCAAGCCAGATAATTGGCGGGCTCTTCCCCCGCTTCTACACTCAGGAGGTTCTGGATAAGGCTGAGGCCTATCTCGCTGCCCTGCCTGAGGACGCAGCTGCCCTCAAGCGGCAGGTAGCAGAAGGACGAGACTCACTGGCTCGTGCGCTCAAGGTGCAGGCCGCAGACCGCTAGGATCTGACCGCTGGTACCTGCTGACGAGATGGGGGCGGGAGTAGACTGGTGGGTATGAATTTACCCAACCCAGCCTTCCGCCCCCTTTCTGCGCCCGGTGAGGCCAGCGTCCAGCCCTCAGCACCTCATGAAGAGGTCGATGAGCGTAGCTTCTACTACCAGGTGGGCGGACGGCCGGTCTTTGAAAAGCTCTGCCGGGAGTTCTATTCCCGTGTAGCAACCGACCCGGACTTCCGTGCCATGTACCCCGAGGAAGACCTGGGACCAGCTGAGCGCCGGCTCTTTATGTTCTTGGAGCAGTACTGGGGCGGACCCAAAACCTACCAGGCTGAGCGGGGCCACCCCAGGTTGCGGATGCGTCATATGCCCTTTGCTATTGGCCCTCAGGAGCGGGATACCTGGCTGAAGTACATGCGTGAGGCCATGGACACCCTGGATCTAGCTCCCCTGCACGATGCAGAAATGTGGGCCTACTTTGACCGGGCAGCCCACGCCATGCAGAACCGGGCCCAGTAGCTGGATTATTAGGCTGAAGTAGCCGAGTAAACCAGTACATGCCCTGCCCGGGCTGAGATACGGGCCCAGCGTCCGCTGGTGAAAACCGGCATGGGTTCAGTAGCTCGCGGGGGTAAGAAGCCCAGGACTTCCAGGGCGAAGGCTGCCCCGGTGGGTAGTTGGGCGCTGGTGTCTGGGGCTGCTAGGGGCGATGACCAGATTCGGGAGCGGACGGTTGCCACCACCGCATGACCCGGGTTGGCTGGTAGGGCCCCGTCTACAGCGGAAATTCCCTCCTGGGCCGCAGCCCGGGCATGGTCAGAGAGGTAGAAGCCTGCCTTCTCCCAACCACTACGCGGAACGGTTCGCCCAACCCAAGGAGCGGTAACAGTCACCGGGGGCAGGGCCAAGGCTAGCCCTGCTTCTTCGATACGGGCTAGCCGGTCGAGGAGGGCTGCTGCCTCAACCGTAAGATCAACCTCGGCAGGCTGGGCCAGCTTGATAGCGCGCAGGCCGATAACGGTTGGGGTGGAATCAAGTAAGGTCTCAGGCGCAAGCACGCACACCGAAATCCCCAACACATCGCCCTTAGCCTGCAAACGAACGGCAGCCTGAGGATCGACTGAACGGGCCCGAGTTAGATAGGTCGCCAGATCACGGGCGGTCCTTGCATCGGGTAGGTAAATATAATCGGTGTAGTCAGAGAGCTTTGGCTCGGTCATTTCACAGGCTTCCGGAAATCAAGGGGACGGTCTATTCTCATACCACCCTATCGCAGATGATGAGCTGCATTCCCTGAGGTGAGCTGCATTCCCTGAGATGATAAAAAGGGGCTACCTGTGAGAGAGTGGAACTATGAGTGACGAAACCCTAGAAAGCCTCTCCCCCACCCAAAAACTACTGGCCATGCTCAACCTAGCCCCAGGTGGCGCGTCCGCCCACGAGCATGTCTTTAGTGCCCTGACCCTCACCAAAGAATCCCCGCGTATCTTCGGCGGTCAAGTACTTGCCCAGGCGATCATGGCAGCTGCCCACACAGTAGAGGGCAAAACCCTACATTCCCTGCACGGCTACTTCCTGAGGCCCGGCGATGTAGAAGGCGATCTTTCCTACGGGGCAGAAGCGCTCAACGATGCTAGATCGTTTTCGACGCGCAGGGTGCAGGCCTACCAGGGTGGGCACCCTATCTTTTCGTGTATCACCTCGTTTCAGGTACCTGCACAGGGCCCCGACCATAGTTCTGCCATGCCGGAGAATATTCCTGATCCGGAGAGCCTTCCCACAGCTGCTGACCTCCTGGGCCACCTGCAGGTACCCATCGCACAGAAGGTCGCCTACTCCCGCCCCTTCGATGTTCGCCACGTTACCGCTCCACTCTATGTGACTCCCGGCGAAGAGAAGCAGCCGACCAATATGGTCTGGTTCAAAACCTTTGAAGCCCTGCCCGATACCCCTGTGCTGCACCAGGCAGCGCTAGCCTATGCCTCCGACTACACCCAGCTTGAGCCGGTACTACGGCAGCACGGTAAAACCTGGCTTGAACCCGGTATGAAGGTAGCCTCACTTGACC
>JAXDRN010000080.1:0-8136 GCA_034090985.1 Rothia sp. (in: high G+C Gram-positive bacteria)
CCCACGTTGAGGCAGGTACCGCCGAAGCGGCCGCCGTCGATGATGGCAATCTTCTTGCCCTCGTAGTCCTCGTTGGGCAGGGAGTTACCGGAGCCAGATCCGATAATGATGAGGTCGTAGTGGCGGGGTGAGCTCATGGGGCTACCTTTCGTGCGGGGTACGTCTGTGGTTTTCAACGGGATAGGCTAAGGTTTCATTCCCGGCTGTCAGCTCCACTGTGTGCCTGTGCTGCAGCTTCTGCGTTATCGCGGAAGTTCTTTTGCATCTGGCGGAAAACCAGCACGTTACCGACCACGATGTGCAGGAAGCCCAGAATCATCACATAGATATTCCAGCTGCCCTGCGGAGCAAGAACCCCAGCTAGCAGCAGGATCGCGCCAAAACCAATAATCATCAGGTGAGTTACGTTCATGCTTCCTAGCCTACAGGTAGGGACCAGTTTCCTCCCTAAATCCTTCTGCACAGCGCATACAATCGGCACTTTTCTGGTCCCTACTGGGAGCAAAAGAGCGGACGCCCGCCCCAGCTTACGCAAGCCGGGTACGGGCGTCCGCCCCTTGGGTACTCCTGATACGGGGTTACTTGACGTTGACCACGATCAGCAGGTCACCACCAGCTACCTGGGAGACCTCGTTGTAGACAACGCGCTCGACGGTGCCTGAGACCGCTGAGGTGATGGATGCTTCCATCTTCATAGCCTCGATGGTGGCTACCTGGTCGCCGGCTGAGATTTCGTCACCGGGCTTGACCGAGATAGACACGCCACCAGCGAAGGGAGCTGCGATGTGGCCGGGGTTAGAAGCGTCCGCCTTCTCAGCTTCCTTCACGTTGGACTCCACGGAGGTGTCGCGAACATTGACGGTGCGCTGCTGGCCGTTCAGGGTGCAGATCACCTCGCGCATACCCTTTTCGTCGGGCTCTGAGATAGCCTGCAGGGTTGCAATCAGGCGAACACCCTTACCCAGCGAAATCACGTGTTCACGCTTGAAGAGCATGCCGTAGAGGAAGTCGCGGGTGTGCAGAATCGACAGGTCGCCGAATTCCTCGCGGGCCTTCTCAAAATCGCGGGTGGGCCCGGCAAAGAGGAGGCGGTTGAGGGTGGCGCGGCGGGTAGCTGAGTCCCCGTTCAGAGCTTCCAGGTCTTCGGCTGACAGGTCGTTGACCGAGGGCTTGGAGAGCTTACGGCCTTCCAGGGCACGGGTACGGAAGGGCTCGGGCCAGCCGGCGGGCGGGGTGCCCAGCTCGCCGTTGAGGAAGCCAATCACCGAGTCGGGGATATCGAACTTCTGCGGGTCCTTCTCGAAGTCCTCGGGTGAGACGCCCATGCCAACCAGCTGTAGGGCGAGGTCGCCAACAACCTTCGATGAGGGGGTTACCTTGACGATATGCCCCAGCATACGGTCAGCAGCTGCGTACATATCCTCGATGTCCTCGAAGCGCTCCCCCAGGCCCAGGGCGGTTGCCTGAGCGCGCAGGTTGGAGAGCTGGCCACCCGGGATTTCGTGGGTGTAGACACGACCGGTGGGCGATGATAGGCCCATCTCGAAGGGCTTGTAGATGGTGCGGACAGCCTCCCAGTAGGGTTCTAGGGCGCAGGCTGCCTCTAGGCTGATCGAAGGAGCCCGATCAGTGTACTGAAGGGCGCCTACCAGGGCTGAGAAGGAGGGCTGAGAGGTGGTCCCGGCCATCGAGGCTGAGGCTACGTCAACAACGTCCACACCAGCTTCTACAGCAGCAAGCAGGGTGCCCACCTGGCCGCCAGCAGTGTCGTGGGTGTGCAGGTGCACCGGCAGGTCGAAGCGCTCCCGCAGGGCAGTGACCAGGCGGCGGGCAGCTTCGGGGCGGAGCAGGCCAGCCATGTCCTTGATAGCAAGGATGTGGGCACCGGCTTCAACCACCTGATCAGCTAGGTTCAGGTAGTAGTCCAGGGTGTAGGTCTGCTCGTCCGGGTTGAGCATATCCCCGGTGTAGCAGATAGCTACTTCAGCAACAGCGGTGCCGGTGGCCCGAACAGCCTTGATGGCCGGGGTCATCTGAGAGACATCGTTCAGGGAGTCGAAGATACGGAAGATATCAACACCGGTCTCAGCTGCTTCCTTGACGAAGGCATCTGTTACCTCTGTTGGGTAGGGGGTGTAGCCTACGGTGTTGCGCCCGCGCAGGAGCATCTGGATGGGCAGGTTGGGCATGGCTGCCCGCAGGTGGGCCAGTCGCTCCCAGGGGTCTTCGGTCAAGAAGCGCAGGGCAACGTCATAGGTGGCCCCGCCCCAGGCTTCAACGGAGAAGAGCTCAGGAGTTACGTGGGCTACTGCCGGGGCTGCTGCCAGCAGGTCGCGGGTACGGACGCGGGTGGCCAGCAGGGACTGGTGGGCATCCCGGAAGGTGGTGTCAGTAATGAGCACTTCCTTGGTCTGCCGTACAGCCTTGGCAAAGCCTTCAGGGCCCAGTTCCAGCAGACGCTGACGCCAGCCAGCCGGAGGCTGGTGGGTGGAGGCGTCAAAGGGTGAGCGGTAGGGCTCAGAGGTCTTATCGCCAGGGAAGGCGGGGAGCTTCCAGCGGGGGTCTAGACCTTCTAAGCGTTCGCCGTGGGGCTTATTGACGGTGACGTTGGCCAGGTACTTGAGGGCCTTGGTGCCGCGGTCAGCTGAGGGCTTCTTGGTCAGTAGCTCAGGGTGCTCATCAATGAAGGGGGTAGAGACGTCCCCGGCCCGGAAGGTGGGGTCTTGGAGCACAGCCTGAATGAAGGGAATGTTGGTAGCTACACCGCGGATACGGAACTCAGCTAGGGCCCGGGAGGCCCGGCGGACGGCATCTTCAAAGGTGCGCCCGCGGCAGGTGAGCTTGACCAGCATGGAGTCAAAGTGGGGTGAAATCTGGGCACCGGTGTAGACGGTGCCACCGTCCAGGCGGATACCTGAACCACCGGCTGACCGGTAGTAGGTCACCTTGCCGACGTCGGGGCGGAAGCCGTTGGCCGGGTCTTCGGTGGTGATACGGGACTGTAGGGCAAAGCCGCGAACCCGCAGGTCCTCCTGGTGGATACCTAGGTCTTGGAGGGATTCACCGGCTGCAATGCGCATCTGAGACTGCACCAGGTCAACGTCGGTCACTTCTTCGGTGACGGTGTGCTCTACCTGAATACGGGGGTTCATCTCAATAAAGACGTGCTGACCTGCCCGCTCACCGGCGGTATCGACCAGGAACTCCACGGTACCGGCGTTAACGTAGCCTAGTTCCTTAGCGAACTTGACGGCATCTTCAAAGAGGGCCTGGCGGATCTTTTCATCCAGGTTGGGGGCAGGGGCGATTTCAACGACCTTCTGGTGGCGCCGCTGCAGGGAGCAGTCGCGCTCAAAGAGGTGAACAATGTTGCCCTGACCATCAGCTAGGATCTGCACCTCAATGTGACGGGGGCGGAGCACAGCCTGCTCCAGGAAGACGGTGGGGTCGCCAAAGGCGGTGTCGGCCTCGCGCATGGCTGATTCCATGGCAGAGCGCAAATCTTCGCGCTTTTCAACCCGGCGCATGCCGCGGCCGCCACCACCGGCAACAGCCTTCACGAAGATGGGGAAGCCGATTTCTTCTGCCTCAGCAAGTAGCTTTTCTACATCTGCGCTAGGTTCGGTGGACTTGAGAACCGGAATACCTGCCCGCTTGGCAGCCTTGAGGGCCTCTACCTTGTTGCCTGCTAGTTCTAGGACCTCTGGCGGGGGGCCAATGAAGGTGATTCCTGCAGCAGCAGCGGCCCGGGCTAGATCGGGGTTCTCTGAGAGAAAACCGTAACCGGGGTAGATGGCATCTGCGCCGGCTTCTTTGGCGACGCGGATAATTTCTTCTACGTCCAGGTAGGCACGTACCGGGTGCCCCTCTTCACCGATGGGGTAGGCTTCATCTGCCTGCTGGCGGTGAATTGAATGGCGGTCTTCGTAGGGGAATACGCCGACGGTTTTTGCACCGAGTTCGTAGGCCGCCCGGTAGGCTCGGATGGCGATTTCGCCGCGGTTTGCGACGAGGATTTTTGAAAACATTTTCTTCCGTTCCGCCCCGACCCCCGTGCTGGATGGCGAGGCTAAGCCACAGTGCGTGTGTGAACACCTCAAATATAGCTGTAAGGGGGCCCTAAAGTCTGATTCTGTCTCATTTTTTGTGACCGGGGCCGTAATCTCCCCTTTATATTGTGACAATGCTTACACCTGCTGCTCTTCCTGCCTGCCTCAGCCCCCATCCGTCTCAGAGACACCCTACCGCCCAGTAAACTCCGGTAGCATAGGGAGGGTAAGAGAAGGACCGCTGGAAGCAGGAGACCTAAGGGACATGTCCACCGTTGTAAGCATCAGCAGCCTCAAGGGAGGGGTTGGCAAGACCTCCCTTCTTCTGGGCCTAGCCTCAGCAGCCCTGGTTCAGGGCCTTCGCCTTCTCGTTATTGACTGCGACCCCCACGGGGACGCCTCTACCGGCCTAGGCCTTGTTGTTGCCGGCCCTGGCTGGAGCGGGGCAGATATGGGTGCCATGCTCACCAACCCAGCTGATTACAAGCTGGAAGAAGAGATTCGCCCCTCTGCCTGGAACAGCCTTGGATCCCTAGGGGCCAGCACCCAAACCGGCCTAGAACCTGGGGTCTTTATTGCCCGAGCAGCAGCTAGCCTCACCGCCTTTGAGCAGCTCCCCCGCCCCCTGGCCCTGCCAGCCCTTTCTACCCTCTTAGAGGAGGTCAAGGACAGCTTTGACCTTATCCTCATTGACTGCCCACCTACCCTAGGCAGGCTCACCGAAACAGCCTGGGCAGCCTCTGACCGGGTCCTCTCTGTTGCCGAGCCGGCCCTTTTCTCTGTGGCTGGTTCTGAGCGCACCTTACGGGCCATTGCCCGCTTTGAGGAGCAAACCGAATTCGCTGTTGGTCAGGCTTCAATCATTATCAATAAGGTCCGCCCCCAAGATCCTGAACATATCTACCGCTGTGAAGAGATGAGGGTCCTCTTTGGGGATCTGGTTGCAGATATTACCCTGCCCGACACTCCCCTGCTCCAGCAGATTCAGGGCTCAGCCTACCCCCTGCACTACTGGCCAGAGCCTGAAAGTCAGGAACTAGCCCAGGCCTTTAGCGGCCTACTCCAGGGCCTTTTAAGCCAGCAGGGTCAAGAGCCTGAAGCGAGCGAAGCCGACAGTGAACAGGGCCAGAAGAAGGAAGAAGAAAAGGCCTAGCAGATCTAGCTAGGCCTTGGGACTGGGGCTACTTCTAGGAGCTAGCTTCTAGTAACTAGCTTCTTGTAGCTAGGCGCTAGCCTTCTTAGCCCGGCGGGCAGAAAGTTCATCAGGCAGGCTGCCTTCTGCCAGCTGCTCCTGGGTGGTGTTTTCCCCCGGAAGGGCGCTGAGGGAAATCTCAAGCTCCCGCCAGACCCTGCCGATGGCGATACCAAAAACACCCTGGCCAGCCTGAACCAGGTCAATCACCTCAGAGGCTGAGGTGCACTCATACACTGATGAGCCATCAGACATGAGGGTAATACCAGAAAGATCTTCAACCCCCCGGGAGCGCAGGTGCTCAACTGAGGTGCGAATCTGCTGGAGGGAAACCCCGGTATCAAGCAGGCTTTTGACGATTTTAAGAACGAGAACGTCCCTAAAGGAGTAGAGGCGCTGGGATCCTGATCCCTGGGCTGAGCGGACGGTAGGTTCAACCAGGTGGGTCCTAGCCCAGTAGTCAAGCTGCCGGTAGGTAATGCCAGCTGCCTTGCAGGCTGTAGGGCCCCGGTAGCCCAGGTTCTCATCAACCAGTGAGAGGGGGTCGTCAAAGAGGACCCCCTGCTCCCCTATAGGAGAGGTGCGGGGCATCATGCCCTCAAGACCCAAAAGGGGCTGGTCCATGGGGGCAGTAAGGCCCTGAAGGGAGTTCCCTTCTAGAGGGCGAAGGTTCATGGCGCTTCCGCTTCCTTTCCTTGAGGGCTGACCGAACTCTCTAATCCTACCTGCCCGAGCAGCTATTTGCCGGTTTTGAGGAAGGATTTACCTCTCTTCAAAACTGGGCATGGCCCCGGCCACCAGGGCCATGTGCAGGCGCAGCAGGAGCTGGGCGATTTCACCGGCCAGTTCAGCTGCCCGCTGCTGGGACTGGGGGTCCTTGCGCAGGGCCAGGGGGCGAACGGCTGTTTCAACCAGTTCGATTTCCCGCTCTGCAGCTGACCTAAAGGCCCGCAGGTGCCTAGGGTGCAGGCCGTGGGCAGTGAGCTGGTTGCTCACCTTGGTCACGGCAAGGTCGTACTGGTCGTAGTCTTCCTTACCTTCAGCAAGCAGTCCGTAGGCCAGCAGTTCCCGCAAGAGTGGCATATCAACCCCAGCTGCCTGCCCTAACTCCCTGAGAGTGTAGGTCATCTGCCCCTGGCTGGCTGGCCCTTCTGCGGGGGTAGGGCCTTCTGGGGCAGAAGAGTCAGCGATGGGGCTCAGACCCTCTGCCTGCCCCTGGGCCTCAGCCTGGGCTAGGCGTTCCTTGATGACGCGCAGGGGCAGGTACTGGTCCCTTTGGAGGCGCAGGATTGAGCGCAGCCGGTCAATGTCTTCTTCAGAGTATTTCCGGTAGCCGGTTTTGGTCCGTTGGGGGCTGATCAGTCCCTTATCTTCAAGGAAGCGGATCTTTGAGGCGCTTATTCCCTCAAATTCTCCTTCCAGGGCAGCAAGTACCTGGCCGATGGTCTTATTTTTTGACCGGGCGGTTCCTGCAGGGGCAGCCTGTTCGGTCATTAGCGGCCTTGCCCCAGGTAGAAGGCGAAGTGGAACTTGCCCAGGTAGATTTCATCCCCGTTGCGCAGGTAGGCCTCATCTACCCGATCCTGGTTGACGTAGGTGCCGTTGAGGGAGTCGGTGTCTGTGAGGATAAAGCTGCCGGCGTTGGGAATAAAGAGGGCGTGGCTGCGAGAGACGGTCACATCATCAAGGTAGATGTCGGAGCTGGGGCTGCGCCCGGCCACGATGGGTAGAACTGCCCCCTCCTGGTCGGTTTCGGGGGTAAGGAGGAAGCGGGCCCCCTTAAACTGGCCGTCAAGGCCGATGAGAACAGCTGAACCTGCTGGCAGGGTTGCTAGAAGGTCTGCCTCTTCTGCGGTGGGGGTGTGGGACTGGGCGATGCCCAGGGCCGCTAGGCTGATGGTGGTTGTTGTGGGGTGGGCGTCGTGTGGTGCCATGGTGGAGAGTCCTTACTCAAGCTAGTTCCAGTAAGCAGGTGGTTTCCCCATGCTCTTGAGGGATACAAGGGGGCTGGAGGTCCCTGATTCAAGGTCACGAAATGGTAAACAGTGAATCACTAGTTCAATCTTAGCCAAAAACTTGCCCTTCTGCCCAGCTCTATCCCAGGAATCTAGCCCAGGAAGAAAAAGGGAAGGCCGCCCCGAACGATGAGGGCGGCCTTCCTTCAGCGGAGCTTCAGGCTCCTTAGGCGATTTCTTCCTGGTAGTCGGCAGCTGTGAGAAGGCCTTCTAGGTCAGCTGGGTTTTCGGGGCGAACCTCAATGAGCCAGCCAGCCTGGTAGGGGTCGCTATTGACCAGTTCAGGAGAGTCGGCTAGTTCTTCATTTACGGCAACGACTTCACCGGTGATGGGGGCAAAGAGGTCTGAGACGCTCTTGGTGGATTCAATTTCACCAAAGGTTGCATCAGCTTCTAGGCTGTCGCCTACCTGGGGCAGGTCAATGTACACTACGTCTCCCAGGGCGTCCTGGGCGTGGTCGGTAACGCCAACGCGCACAGTTCCGTCTGCGCTGATGGGGCTAACCCATTCGTGTTCCTTGGTGTACTTGAGCTCTTCAGGGATTGCGCTCATCGCTGCTGTCCTTTTCTTCTCGGAGAATGCTAGTGGAGTTGCGTGATACTCGATCTGATGAGCTCCGGGGAGGGAGAGGAGCTCTCACCCTCCCCATTATATGACATAGGGTACAGTTTCTGCCCCCTGCTGGCAGCCCTAGGGACAAGTGTTCTTCAAGAGCCCCTGAACAAGAGCCCATCCATACAATAGGCCAGGTTCCTGCTGGCAGTAGCGAGCAGGAACCTGGCCTGACCTTCAGGGTCGGTCACTGGGCCTAAAACCTAGGCTTAGATCACTCCCTCAGAGAAGGGGTAGGGGTTGCCGAAGCGGTGGGCGGTAATAGAG
>JAXDRN010000081.1:0-4021 GCA_034090985.1 Rothia sp. (in: high G+C Gram-positive bacteria)
CCCCTCGGTGCCGAACTCAAAGAAAACATCCGCCAGCAGTGGTGGCAGACCTTCGTCCGCGGCCGCGAAGACATGGTCGGCCTCGACTCCTCCATCATCCTACCCAAGGCAGTCTGGGAAGCATCAGGCCACGTCGCAACCTTCACCGACCCCCTCGTCGAATGCCTCTCCTGCCACTCCCGCCACCGCCAGGACCACCTGATCGAAGCCTTCGAAGCCAAGAAGGGCCGCGCCCCCGAAAAGGGCATGGATGAGATCGTTTGCCCCAAGTGCGGCACCAAGGGCCAGTGGACCGAACCCCAAAACTTCTCAGGCCTCATGAAAACCTTCCTAGGCCCGGTCGATAACGAAGAAGGCCTGCACTACATGCGCCCCGAAACCGCCCAGGGCATCTTCGTCAACTTCAACAACGTTGTCACCGCCGCCCGCAAGCGCCCGCCCTTCGGCATCGGCCAGATCGGCAAGGCCTTCCGCAACGAAATCACCCCCGGCAACTTCATCTTCCGAACCCGCGAGTTCGAACAGATGGAAATCGAATACTTCGTACACCCTGACGATGCACCCCACTACTACAACCAGTGGATCGAAGACTGCTGGAACTGGTTCGTAGACCTGGGTATCAACCCCGACAACATGCGCAAGTTCGACGTCCCCGAAGAGGACCGCGCCCACTACTCAGCTGGCACCATGGACCTGGAATACCGCTTCGGTTTCCAGGGATCCGAATGGGGCGAACTCATGGGCGTTGCCAACCGTACCAACTACGATCTGGGCGTACACAACGAACACTCCAACGCCAAGCTCGAATACTTCGATCAGGGCAGCGGCGAACGCTACGTCCCCTACGTCATTGAACCCTCCTTCGGCCTGACCCGCTCCATGATGGCCTTCCTGGTCGACTCCTACGTTGAAGACGAAGCCCCCAACACCAAGGGCGGGGTCGATAAGCGCACCGTCCTCAAGCTAGACCCCCGTCTAGCCCCCGTCAAGGCAGCTGTGCTTCCCCTCTCCAAGAAGGAAGACCTCGTTCCCACCGCCAAGAAGCTGGCTGACGAGCTACGCCGCAACTGGAACATCGACTACGACGACGCTGGCGCTATCGGCCGCCGCTACCGCCGCCAGGACGAAATCGGCACCCCCTTCTGCATCACCGTAGACTTCGACACCCTCGAAGACCAGGCCGTTACCATCCGCGAACGCGACAGCATGACCCAGGAACGGGTCTCCCTAGACCAGGTCACCGCCTACCTGGCAGCTAAGCTGACCAAGTAGGGTGCACCTAGTCTAAGGACGTAAAAGGACGGACGCGCGTTCGCCTGCTGACCCTCTTGGGGCTCGCGCTGGGGCGCTCACCCCAATTCACGCCAGCCCCGAGCCAGCAGGCTCTCCGCACGTCCGTCCTTTTCCTATACCTCCAGCACCTTCGGCGCTAGATTTCTACCCGCTTCAAGTCCAGGGTCAGGTGGCCTGCCACTGAGCGGGCGGCCTCCCAATCAGAGCGAATCACAGACTTAATGACAGCGTCATGGTACTCCCCGTCAATCAGGAAGGCCTGGCGGCGGCGGCCCTCAGCCACAAAACCGCAGGAAGTGTAGACATGCTTGGCCCGCTGATTGAAATCTAGAACCTCAAGCTCAATCCGGTTGATATCAAGCTGCTCAAAGGCGTAATTGACCAGTAGCAAGGTCGCCTGGGTGCCATACCCCCGGTTCTGCCCGGCTTGACCAATGGCGATTCTAAAATTGACAGACTTATTTGCTGGATCGTAGTCGTTGAGCACTACCTCACCAACATACCGGTCAAGTTCCTGGGAGTAAATCGCCAAATCAAGGCGGTCGGTCTGCTGGTTGATCTGGGCGTACCAGTCAAGGGTTTTCTGCCGGTCAAACTGGTGGGTTTGGGGGTCGCGGGTGTGAACAGTGCCGGTCTTAATCAGAACCTCAGGTTCCTGCAAGATCTCAAGCATGGCCTCAACTGCTTGGGAGTTGAAGGGACGCAACTCCACCAAAGAACCTGTCAAGGTGGGCTTATTAGCCAGGGTTGGGAACATAACACCACTCTAGGTAATAGGGTCAAAGATACTTTTAAACCCTCCTAGTGTAGCCCCCTACCCTCAAGCAAGGCCAACAGAGCACCAGCAGGCAGCTAAGGGGCGCTAGAGTAGAGGGGTAGAAAAATCGGAAGAAAAGAGAAGCCCGTGACCAGCCCCAGCCCCTACACTCTGCGCCCCTGGCAGCAGGGCGACCAGCTAGCCCTCCTGGAATACTGGAAGGACCCCGAAAACCGGCAGGTTGCCGCCTTCCGCTCCTCCTTCAAGGCTGATTCTGAAAACCCCTACTCTCGCACTATCGTTGCCGAGCACCAGGGAATACCGGTTGCTGCTGCCAGCATCTACGAAACTGACCTGCACCCCAACCGCCTCTGGGCCTACCTTGAGGTAGCCCCAGAACACCGCCGCTCTGGCCTGGGCCGCCAGCTACTTCAGGCCCTCAAGGAGGCTGCCGCCACTGCCCCCAGCGGCGTCTCAGCCTTCCGTACCAAGCTAGAACCAGGCTCCACCGGCCTTGAATTTGCCCAGACTCAGGGCTTTGAGGTGGCCCAGCGCTCACGGATGGTCCGCTTTGAGGCCGGCTCCCTACCGGCCATGCCCCTGCGTCAGGATTCTTCTGACCGGATCACCCAGGCCATTGAAGACCTGGCAACCGGGTCAGTGGAACTGACCCAGAACTTCTGGGACTTTTACCGGGCCGTTCACACCTGGGATTCACCTGCCGACCTTGCCATTGGCCGCGTCAACCGCCTCTTCCTCTCTGACGAGGCCGAAGCCCTGGGGGCTGTGGTGCTGCGTGATGATATTCTCCGCGCCCAGGCCCAGGGGAAGAAGGGCGATATGCTCGCTTTTGCCGTCAGCTACCGGCCCATTGAGGCAGATGCTGAGCAGATGGCCGTCTCTGAAGATGACGCCACCGAAGTGACCATCGGCTACCGGGTGGGCCACCCCGGGGCGCGCGAAGCTATCCTGCAGCTGCTGTCGGTGCTGACCGCCTCCTACCCCGTACAGGTAGAGGTTGATGATTCGATGGAGGACCTGGCTGTCATTGTCGATCAGCTCATCAAGATGGGAGCCGGGCAGGTTACCAGTGAAACCCTGACTGTGGTAGACGGCTAGGCAGGAGCTAGACGCCAATGTCGCGGGCTTTGCGCGACTTACGAGAGTCTTTGGGGAAGAAATATGTGCGGGATAATAGAAGACTCCATAGCGCAAAGCATGAGGCAGCCGTTGGATTTTCATCAAAGATCAGGAAAGCAATGAGCAACCCGACGCAGGCAGCCCACAGAGTAAGTAGAGGGTGCCAACGGATGAGAGAACTTCCCTGATTTGGGTCAAGGAATATCAGCATGTTTCCAACTGCAAATATTAGGGTTGATAGCAAAGCGGTGATGAAACTGCTGGCGGTGAAGCCTAGAACTATTCCGAAAGCACACCAAATCAGAGCAGTGAAGAGAATTGATACACCCTTGTTGGAGATGCGGCTACCAGGGGAGTTCTGCTGAGTCGTCATTGAAGATCACCAATCCTGTTAGTTTGCGGGCTGAGTTGAAAGAGAGTTGGCCGACCGGCTCACCATTCTTGTGGCGCAGCCGGTAGGTGAGGGTAAAGCCGGAGCCTGCCTGCTCCACTACCGTTTTCTTGACTTCGACAAAGGGTCCGTTCGCTTCAAGTACCTGCTGCCAGGTTTTCAGAATCTTCCGTTTGGAGAGCAGCCGGGCGCTGGTGTAGGTCATGTGGCTGTGTACATGCTCAATGTCGCCGTGGGCAAGTGCGGCAAAGAGGGCCTCGGTGATTTGCTCCAGTTCCACCTGAATCTGCGAGAGAGAGCGGGCGTTGTAGACAGTCTCTGAAAAGCGCTGGGCAGCAGCCTGCTTAGTCACTCCGATAGCTGAGCCGATCAGCTGCCAGGTGGCGCCGCCTGCACGAGCTGCCTGCACGGCCTCCTCAAGGGCCTGGGTTGCCTGGGCA
>JAXDRN010000082.1:0-21288 GCA_034090985.1 Rothia sp. (in: high G+C Gram-positive bacteria)
TCCGTCGGCAGCTTACCTATCTCAGCTTTCTCGGGAGTGACTAGGCCGGGCGCCATGTAGGGCTCGCGGTCAACAGCCTCAGAATTGAAGTAATAATTCTCGGGGTCTTTCACATAGACCAGAATGTTATCGTGCTTAGCAGGCCACTTCTTCTTAGACTTAGCCCCGTAGTCATAGGCCCAAATGATCTCATTCAAGAAGGACTCGCGGCCAAAGAGAGCATCGAGCACAACCTTGGCGTAGTGGACCTCGCGGTAGTCCAGGTGCAGGTAGAGGGTGCCGGTGGGCTTAAGCAAGCGCCAGGCCTGCATAAGGCGGGGTTCTAGGAACTCCCAGTAGTTCTCAAAGGAGTCAGAATACCCGTAGATATCGCCCTTGATGGTTTCGTAGGTGTGGCCCTTGTAGCCGACCCGACTAGCGCCCTCTGCGCGTACGGTCTTGATACTCTGGCGCTTCTGCACCTTACCCGTATTGAAGGGCGGGTCTATATAAATGAGCTGGAAACTCTCTGCGGGCAGGTTTTTGAGCACGGCTAGATTATCGCCGTGAATCACCATGCTGCTGTTATCGGCTGACCACAAAGAACGTTTTGACACAAGGTACAGAATACCCCACCCGTCTTCCCAGGGTGGGCCGGGCCGGGTGAGGGTTAAGCCACGTCAGAGCCTCTGCCCAGGTCAGCAAAGCCTGTAACACTTGCTCCTCAGGTCAGTCGGCTCTTAAAATTTTGATTAGGGAGCCACATCTCAAACCTCTATACCAAGGAGTAGACAATGACCGTCACCCTTCATCTTGAATCAGAAGCACACGCCCACACCCACGGGCCCGGTTGCGGCCACGAAGCAATCATCCACCTAGATCATGTGGACTACCTGCACGACGGGCACGCCCACCGGGAGCACCAGGGCCACTACGATGAGTGCTTTAGCTGCCAGTGCGGGGACTGCACCGACCTGTGTGTATCCTGCAGCTGTGAATCCTGCACCTGCCCCACCTGCAACCACAATGTCTGCCAGTGCTCTGAATGTTCAGATACCTGCGCCCACTGCTCCTGCCTAGACTGTAGCTGCAGCACCTGCCAGCACGCCGCCTAGGCCTCTTCCAGCTGGCAGGTGTTGGTCAGGCTACCAATACCCTCGATGCTGGTCAGCACCTGCTGGCCAGCAGCCAGCCACTGGCGCGGCCGCAGGGATAGGCCAACCCCGGCGGGGGTTCCTAGGCTAATGAGGTCCCCCGCTTCTAGGGTCAGCAGGGTCGAAAGGTAGGCTACAACCTGCTGGGGGCTAAAAATCATATTCCTGCTATTACCCTGCTGCCGCACCCTGCCATCAACGCTACAGGTCATGTTCAGCCCCTGCTCTAGCTTGAGCTGATTGGCCGTAACAATTCGCGGCCCCCAGGGGGTGCTCTGATCCCAGTTCTTGCCCTGGAACCATTCGCTGGTTCGCCCCTGCCAGTCCCGCATAGATATATCGTTCATAATGCTGTAGCCCAGAATGTGCTGATCGGCTTCTTCTAGGCTGATGCGCCGCCCCCTGCGGCCAATCACCAGGCAGAGTTCCACCTCCCAGTCAACGGCCCGGCTTTCTGCGGGCAGGTAGATGGGGTCTTCTGGGCCGATGAGGGCAGAGGGGAACTTGCTGAAGATTGTGGGATAGGTAGGCGGCTGGGCCCCTACCTCTTGGGCGTGGTCGGTAAAGTTCAAGCCCAGGCAGAAGACCCGATTGACCCTACTGAGGGGGGCTAGGTGCTTGGTCTCTGGGCCGGGCTGGTATTTTTTGCCCAGGTCTTCTGCTTGGATTCTGCCCTCGATCAGGGCCTGACAGTGCCCCTCCTGTAGGTGCTGGTCTAGGCCATAGGCTAGCAGGTAGGTTTCCCCTTCTGTTTCTAGCAGGGCCCTGGGGCTGCCGTCTAGAAGGATTTGGCTGAATTTCATGCTTCCCCCTCTGGGATCTGGGTCTAGGCCCTCTTGCAGTTACTGGCTAGGGTCTTGAAATATGACGGGTCAAAAGTTTATTCTGTTCAAAATGTAGGAATTCACCGAGCAAGAGAGTATTCTATACATCACAGTCTAAACGATAGGTTTACTCGAGGAGGACCAGAATGAGCGGCAGGATTACCCTGATCTCAACAACTGCACAGGCCCTAAAGCCCCTGACCATACAGACCCGTCCGGCCCAGGTAGATGACGCCCAGGCCCTGGCCCGCCTCTACTTCGCTTCATACGATGACTCCCGTTTTGCTTCACAGGCAGAGGCCACCGAAGAAATGCAGAGGATTCTAACCGGCCAGCACGGGGAATTTTACGCCCAGGCCTCACCGGTGGTTGTTGATGAGCACGACCGAATTATTGCAGCGGCCCTCTGCCTTAAGCACCGGGTTGTCACTGAGCCTAAGGACATTCCCACCATCTATGAGCTCTTCACCGCGGCCTCCCGCCGAAGGGAGGGCCTGGCAGAGCAGCTGATCCGTAGCAGCATCAGTCAGATGCACCAGGACGGCTACCCAGAAGTTTCAGTGCGGATCAGTGAGACCAATGCGGCGGCCCTGGCCCTTTATCTGACCCTAGATTTTAAGCGCTGGTTCCCTGAGGAAGACGACTACATTTAGTCTCCCAGCCCCTTACCCCCTTGAACCCCTAGAGGCCACTGAGTAGGTCCTCTGGGGGTTCAAGTAGTTGGGGGCTGTTATTATTCACCTTGCCCACCGCTGGGCTAACGGGGCGTAACTGCCAGTGATCTAGCTGCTCATAGGCCTGCTGGCAGAGCTGCTCTAGGCTCTCCTGGGCCTGCTGCCGGTAGAAGGGTAGATCCCCGGGGTTAAGTGGCCCGGCCCCAGCGGGCCATCCAGACCTTAACCAGCCGGTCAGAGAATCGGCCGAGCTAATCTGCCGGTCATCGGCAACCTGCAGGGGCAGGGGAATCCGCTGGTGCAGCTGCCCTAGCTGCTGGCGGGGTTCAGGCTCCCCTGGCCCAGGCGATTCCATGGTGATAATGGAGCAGGAGAGCAGCCACTGGCCGGCCTGGCCGGCAAAGGGCCCGCCGGGGCCTGCGGCTTCTGGCTGAATCTTCCACCAGTCGTAGAGGCCAGCTAGGTAGATGGGCCGCCCGTCCCTGCGGTGAATATAGTAGGGGGTTTTGACCTGCCTACCGGCTGCTGTGGTTTCTGTTTTCCACTCATAGTAGCCACTGACGGGCAGGGCGCAGTGGCCTCTGAGGGCAGCCTGCCGAAAGCTGGCTTTTTCAAAGATGCTCTCGCTTCTGGCGTTGAAGGTCCGCGATGAGAAGGAGGGGTCCTTAGCCCAGGCTGGCAGTAGACCCCAGCGGGCGGTATGTAGCTCCCGCCGAAAGGGCCGGTCTGCTGAGCCTTCTAGGTGGTCAACTAGGATCGGCACTGAGTGGCTGGGGGCAACGTTGTAGCTGCTGATTGCCTGGGTTAGTTCAAAGCCGGCCAGGTACTGGGGGTGGTCCCCCGCCAGGTCAAGCACATAGCGTCCGCACATTAGAAGCCCTCATTTTCGTAGGCTTCACAAATGGCGTCTTCAAGGTCATCAAGGGTAAGTAGGGGCTCAATGTCGGTGGCAGCGCCCACTGTTCTAGGGTCTAGGGGTAGGCCCAGGGCCTCATAGACCTGACTGGTTACTGACCTTAGGCTATCGGCACCGGTCACTACAATCCCTGATGAGAACCACCAGGCCCCGGCCACTACCCGCTGGGCTGTGCCGATGAGTTTGATTTTCTGACCCCCCGGAAGCTGGCCCCAGATTGAGTAGTCACCGGGGCAGTATTCACCCGCTAGCTGCCCTACCCCGGCAGGTATTCCTAGGTCGGTCAGGGCTTGGGCGAACATGTCCCCAAAGATTCCGTAGCGCTCATGGTTGCCGCTGACCGCGTCGGCGGCTTTTTGGAAGTGGTCTACTACCAGGCAGCCCTGATGGTAGGCGGCGGCATGGCCGCCTACGGTGCGCACCAGGGGCTCAAAGCCGGCCGCTTGGGCAAGGTCACGGGCCTGGGCAAAGCGGGGGTTGAGCTCATCACGCCGACCGAAGGCCACTGTGGGTTGGGGCCTGTAGATTCTAAGGGTGCTGGGGGCCTCTCCCCTACCTACTGCCCTGACCTTCTCTAGGGCGGAGTCAAGGAGCTGGCCCATGCTGCTAGCTGCTGTATTGGGTCGTTCTAGTTCTAGCATTAGTCCACCGAGATTTCATTCAGGCTGGTTGAGACGAACTCCCACCAGGCCGGGCGCAGACCAGCGTTGAGGGCAACCTGCTGGCTGATGATATGGGAGGGGCTGGTTCCGTAGAAGGGAAGAAAACCTTCTGCAAGGATGGCCCGGCTAAGCTCCCTGACCAGGTAAGAGGCCAGGCCACGACCCCGGTGGCCTTCTTTTACATCAATGCCGATCTGCCGGCACCAGTTAGAGTCTTCACTGGCCCCAGCTAGGGCTACTACTTCCTCCTGCCGGTAGGCGGCGATTACCTGCACGTCGGGCCGGAGCTCCTTGAAACCCAGGGCGTTTTCAAAGTTGGGGTTGCCCCGGTACTGGTCAAGGTCTGCTGCTTCTAGCCAGCGAACCCTGTAGCCCTCAGCTACCTGGCCTGGGTGGTCCTGAGCAGCCTGGCTAAAGAAATCCCTACCGGGTGTGTAGAAGAGGGAGGTTCCACTCATCTGCAGGGCGTAGGGGGTTAGGTAGTCGTTGAGTTTGCGCAGCTCAGAGTAGTCTCCCACCCAGTTACCGTTATCCCCGGCTAGTAGGTTATCGGCGGCCTCCCGCACGCGCGGGTGCTGGGCACAGATGACGGTAAGCCCCCGATAGTTTATTAGGCGGAGCTCCCAGTGGTCCCGGTAGCGGCGGCGGGCCGGGTGCATCTGCTCTAGGGGGATTCGCGGCGCTGATAGATGGGTGGATCCGTGCGCTTGGGCTATGCTGATGGCCTGCTCGGGCAGACAGAGGTCAATAGATAGCTGGGCGGCCAGGATTTCTTCGGCCTGCTGGTAGCTGCGAATGGGCGCGGGCATAGCTCTCTTTCTGCTGGGTAGGGTCTGTATCTAGGGTACTCGCTTTAGCCTGGGCGCGGACGCCGCTGGTCTTGTCTATGCTGGGTGTATGAAGATTCTTGTTCTGGGTTTGAGCGGTGCCGGTAAGTCCACCTGGGCGCGGCGCTTAGCTGCCGGGTATGGCCTTCCCTTGCTGCACCTTGATACCGTTCACTGGTTGCCGGGGTGGGCTGAGCGGGACCTAACGGACGAACGCTCCATCGTGGGCGAGTTTCTGGATGAGCATGAGGGCTGGGTGATTGAGGGCGGCTATTCCAATGTGCACTTTGAGAGGCGACTGGCGGAGGCTGACCGTATTTATGTTCTCTTAGCACCCCGCCTGGTGCGCCTGTGGAGGGCAGGATGCCGCTGGTTCACCTACCGCGGCACTAACCGGCCGGATATGACCGAGGGCTGCCCTGAGAAGCTCGACCTCGAATTCGTGAAGTGGATCCTGTGGGACGGGCCCAGCCGGGCCCGCATGAAAGCCCTGGCGGACGTCCGCCGCACCTACCCCGAGAAAACTGTGTGGAAGAGGTGGTGGGGCTAAACTCATGGTAGGCGCCAGTATAAAACACTGGGCAAGGACGACGGGGGGGCTAGTTAGCCAGCCTACACCTGGTTTTCAAGGATGAAAGAGGTAGAACAGTGCTTACAGTGAATAATATGAACAAAGAATCAGCTAGCAACATAGATCTGGAAGACGTTGCCCTTGAGCTGCTTACACAACTTAGGAAAGTGATGCCCCAGGAAGATGAGCGGTTCACTCTCGATGAAATGGATGCTACACAGTCACCAGGGATGACCATTGAATTATTGAAAGAATACGCTATCCAATATCGCCCTCAACTGAATCAAGAGTACAAGAACATTATTCTTAACGAGTTTGGATACACCTTCTAGCCTTAAGGCCCCTCACCACTCCCCTAGTTCAGGGTGCAGTGAAGGGCCAGTTTCTAGCTTTGACTAGGGCCTTTAGAAGTCCCAGTCCTCATCTTCTGTGTTCACGGCCTTGCCGATCACGTAGGAGGATCCGGAGCCAGAGAAGAAGTCGTGGTTCTCGTCGGCGTTGGGTGAGAGGGCTGAGAGAATAGCCGGTGACACGTTCGTTACTGAGGAGGGGAACATGGCCTCGTAGCCCAGGTTCATCAGGGCCTTGTTGGCGTTGTAGTGCAGGAACTTCTTGACGTCCTCGCTCAGGCCAACCCCGTCGTAGAGGGAGTGGGTGTAGGCAACCTCGTTCTCGTAGAGTTCGTAGAGCAGGTCAAAGGTGTAGTCCTTGAGCTCTGCCTGGCGCTCAGCGGTCTCCTTTTCCAGGCCCCGCTGGTACTTGTAGCCAATGTAGTAGCCGTGCACGGCCTCATCGCGAATGATTAGGCGGATCAGGTCAGCGGTGTTGGTGAGCTTGGCCCGTGAAGACCAGTACATGGGCAGGTAGAAGCCTGAGTAGAAGAGGAAGGATTCTAGCAGGGTTGAGGCAACCTTCTTCTTCAGGGGGTCGTTGCCCTGGTAGTAGTCCATGACGATCCGGGCCTTCTTCTGCAGGTGCTCATTCTCGGTGGACCAGCGGAAGACCTCGTCAATTTCCTTGGTTGAGGCCAGGGTTGAGAAGATCGATGAGTAGCTCTTCGCGTGTACCGATTCCATGAAGGCGATGTTGGTGTACACGGCCTCTTCATGGGCGGTCACAGCGTCGGGCAGCAGGGAGACAGCGCCAACGGTTCCCTGGATGGTGTCGAGCAGGGTCAGGCCGGTGAAGACCCGCATGGTCAGCTGCTTTTCTTCCTCGGTGAGGGTCTTCCAGGACTGTACATCGTTGGACAGGGGCACCTTTTCAGGCAGCCAGAAGTTAGCGGTCAGACGGTCCCAGACTTCTAGGTCTTTTTCGTCTTCAATGCGGTTCCAGTTGATAGCTTCAACGTGGTTGACCAGTTTAACCTTCTCACTCATGGTGATGGGTTCTCCTCAGTTCGCGGTTGTTTGCTGCCTGATTCAGGCTTGCTTCTATTCTGTCATTCTTCCCTAGGATTTGCCCAGGTGAAGCATATTGGTGTAGGTCTCAGGCCTCTTGGGTTTGGTCCTAGTCCTCTAGGTCCCCTCCCCTATCCATCTCTAGGTCTGCCTTTCTTGCTGCTAAGAGGGCCTGCCGTTCAGCCTTGGTTTCCCGGTCTACCAATCGGCGCAGTAGGGGCAGAACCTCAGCAAGCTGGGCTGCCTCTTGGGGGTCTAGGATTTCTTCGGCCCGCTCCAGGATCCAGCGGTCGCGGCGGCTGACAATAGAGTCGATGGTGCTGCTTCCCTGCTCGGTCAGGTACAGTTCCTTGCGGCGCTTATCGTGCAGGTTCTTGCCTGCAGCTATGTAGCCGCGGCGCAGCAGGGAGGCCACGATTTTATTCATGGATTGGGGGGTGATCCGCTGAAAGCGGGCTAGCTCAGCGCAGGTTTGGCGGGGCACTGCCTGCAGCTGGGCTAGGACGGTTTCTTCAGGGAAGGATAGGGGTGAGTGGGAGTCAGTCTCATTCCTCAGCCGTCGGTGCATCCTAAAGACCACGTAACGTAAGGTTCCTGCCTGCTCATATAAAAAATTTGCCAAGGGCGCCAGCCTAAAATAATCAGTTTAACTTATCAGTTATATGGATTATATACCGGCTGAAAGGAAAAGCCCGCCAGCTTGAAGAAGATGACGGGCTATTGCTCAGAGAGCAAGAAGGGCCCAGCCTAGCAGCTAGGCCCTAGACAAGCTCAGAGCCTAAAGCATACAGCTCACGCAGCCCTCAACCTCAGTACCCTCCAGGGCCATCTGGCGGATCCGAGAGTAGTAGATGGTCTTAATACCCTTACGCCAGGCGTAAATCTGGGCCTTGTTCACATCACGAGTAGTAGCGGTGTCCTTGAAGAAGAGGGTCAAAGACAGACCCTGATCAACGTGCTGGGTTGCTACAGCGTAGGTATCAATGATCTTCTCGTAACCAATCTCGTAAGAATCCTGGTAGTAGTCCAGGTTCTCATTGGTCATGTAGGGAGCCGGGTAGTAGACCCGCCCCAGCTTGCCTTCCTTACGGATCTCAATCTTAGAGGCAATGGGATGAATTGAAGAGGTAGATCCATTGATGTAAGAGATAGAACCGGTGGGCGGAACAGCCTGCAGGTTCTGGTTATACATACCGTGCTCAGCAACGTCAGCAGCTAGCTGCTTCCAGTCCTGGGCAGTGGGCACAAAGTGGCCGGCAAAAAGTTCCCGGGCCCGTTCGGTTTCAAAGTCCCAGCTACCCTGGATGTACTTTTCAAAGTACTCCCCTGAGGCGTACTTAGACTTCTCAAAACCTACGAAGGTCTCCTTCCGCTCCCGGGCGATCTCCATAGAGGCCCGAATGGCGTGGTAGGTGACGGTGTAGAAGTAGATATTGGTAAAGTCCAAAGCCTCTTCAGAGCCGTAGTAGATGTGCTCCCGAGCCAGGTAGCCGTGCAGGTTCATCTGCCCCAGGCCCACAGCATGGCTCATTGAGTTACCCCGCTCAATCGAGGGCACAGAGGCAATATCAGACTGATCAGATACAGCAGTCAGAGCCCGAATAGCGGTATTGACGGTCTTACCCAGGTCAGCCCCATCCATGGCCAGGGCAATATTCAAGGACCCAAGGTTGCAGGAAATGTCCTTACCCACAGTTTCGTAGCCCAGATCGGCATGGTAGACAGAGGGCTCAGATACCTGCAGAATCTCAGAGCAGAGGTTAGACATGATGATCTTACCTTCAATGGGGTTAGCCTTATTGACGGTATCTTCAAACATGACATAGGGGTAACCGGATTCGAACTGAATCTCAGCTAGGGTCTGGAAGAACTCACGAGCATTAATCTTGGTCTTCTTGATGCGAACATCATCAACCATCTCGTAGTACTTTTCACTGACATTAACATCAGAGAAGGGAACCCCGTAGATCTGTTCAACATCGTAGGGCGAGAAGAGGTACATGTCCTCGTTCTTCTTGGCCAGCTCAAAGGTGATATCGGGGATCACAACACCCAGTGAGAGGGTCTTAATGCGGATCTTCTCATCTGCGTTTTCCCGCTTGGTGTCCAAGAAGGAGTAGATATCGGGGTGGTGGGCGTGCAGGTAAACTGCACCAGCACCCTGGCGGGCACCGAGCTGATTGGCGTAAGAGAAGGAATCCTCTAGCAGCTTCATCACTGGGATAACACCTGAAGACTGGTTCTCAATCTTCTTAATAGGGGCCCCAGCCTCACGCAGGTTGGTCAGGGCAAAGGCAACACCGCCGCCTCGCTTTGAGAGCTGCAGGGCTGAGTTGATGGAGCGGCCAATGGACTCCATGTTGTCTTCAATCCGCAGCAGGAAGCAGGAAACCAGCTCACCGCGCTGCTTCTTACCGGCGTTCAGGAAGGTAGGGGTAGCAGGCTGGAAGCGGCCAGAGATGACCTCTTCAACGATCTGCCGGGCAAGGTCCTGATTTCCTTCTGCCAGCAGCAGGGCCACCATCACAACCCGATCTTCAAAGCGTTCTAGGTAGCGCTGACCATCGAAGGTTTTCAGAGCGTAGGAGGTATAAAACTTGAAGGCACCTAGGAAGGTGGGGAAGCGGAACTTCTTTGAGTAGGCCAGCTTGGACAGGGACTTTACGAAGTCAAAGGGGTAAAGGTCAAAGACCTCTGGCTCGTAGTACTGGTGCTTAATGAGGTAGTCAATCTTCTCTTCCAGGTCATGGAAGAAGACGGTGTTGTTATTGACGTGCTGTAAGAAGTACTGGCGGGCTGCCTGCCGGTCAGCCTCAAACTGGATCTTGCCCTCATCATCATAGAGGTTAAGCAGGGCGTTGAGCTCATGGTAGCCCATGCCCCGGTAGCGTTCAGGGGTGCTGGGGTCCTCGTGACCTGGTTCTACGCTGAGGCCGGGTACAGGGAGTTTTGAGTCCAAAATTCTTCCAATCCTTGTTGAACAGTTTCAACGTCTTCTTCAGTGCCCATCAGTTCAAACTTATAGAGCAGGGGCACCTGGCATTTAGCGGCAACCTTCTCAGCTGCTACGCAGAAGAGGGAGCCAAAATTGGTGTTGCCTGAACCTATCACTCCCTGAAGGAGCTGACGGTTCCTTGGCTTGTTGAGGAATTTGACGACCTGAGGTGGGACAGACCCCGCTCCCCCAGGCCGACCATAACTCGGGAGGCAAAGAACGTAGGGCCCTGGTGCCTCTAGACTATCTTCACTTGTCTTAAGCGGTAAACGGATGCTTTTTATTCCGGTCTTGATGACAAACTTATGGGTGTTCTCTGAAACCGATGAAAAATAGATAATCAGGGGCTGGCCGCTAGCAGCTAACCTGTCCATACTGACTACTGGATCTAAGCGGCAGCAGGGGCCAGAGCGTTAATCTTATCGGGCTGAAAACCTGACCAGTGGTCCTCACCGGCAATCACAACAGGAGCCTGCAGGTAACCCATCCCCTTGATCAGGTCCAGGGCCTGAGCATCTTCAGTGATATCGACAGTCTGGTACTCAACCCCCAGCTTATCGAGGGCCCGGTAGGTCATATTGCACTGAACGCAGGCGGGCTTGGTGTACACCGTAACAGTCATGAAGGTTTCTCTCCTAGCAGGTGATCATTGGGGCTGTGTGGTTCTTTAGGTTAGCAGTTCTGGGTTAGATCTCCCTGGACTGGAAACCGAGAATTAATACTACATCTTGTGCCAGCTAGTCGCACACCACCCAAGATGATGTGTTTTGTGACCAAAATGTTCTCCCCACTCCCCTATCCACAGCCCAGGCCCTGTCTTTACAGGCTTTAAGGAAGTTATCCACATAAGCCCCCACGCCCAGGCCCTCCCCTGGTCCCAGAGGCCTAGCCCAAGAAAGGCCCCTGCCCCTCTTGCCCTTTAAGGGCAGACCGCCCGCGAATTCTCAAGGGTTAAAAATCTCAACTCCTACTTGAGCTTTCACAATTCCTTAAAGTCACAGGGGTTTTTAAGGGATTTTCACCCCTAGGCGTGTCGGGCTTCCCGGCCCTAAGACAGGCTTGACAAGACCCTGCTGGGGTGCTCCACAATCTGACCCAGCTGGCTACAAACCCCGCCTGGGATTTAGGCCACCAGCCCCCTGGCCTTGAGCTGCCGGTAAAGATCCATTCCATCATTACCCTCAAGCCACAGATCCCCGCGGGTGATTTCCCGGGCCCGGTGATCACCCCAGACCCGACCAGAAGAGAGCACAGACTCACCAAAGGTCAGGTTCCGAATCAAGATAGCCTCAACATTGTGGGGATAGCGAACAGCAAAGCCGTTATAGATCTCTGGGTCCCGCTGGCCGTCGTCCCCAATCAAAATCCAGCGAATCTGAGGGAACTCAGCAGCAAGCCGCTTGAGGGTATTGACCTTATGCTGAGATCCCGAGCGGAACCAGCGATCAGGAGTTGGTCCCCAGTCTGTGAGCAGGAAGGTTCCCTTAGGGTAGCCATTTCTCTGCAAGAAGCGGCGCAGGGTTGGCGTCACATTCCAGGCACCGGTTGAAAGGTACATGATGGGGGCCTGAGGGTGGCTGCGCTGAATCCTATCCATCAGCACAGCCATACCCGGCGTAGCGCTCCTAGCGTGCTCGTTGAGCACAAAGCTGTTCCAGGCCGCTACGAAGGGCCGTGGCAGGGCAGTATTCATCACCGTATCGTCTACATCGCAGATAATCCCGATTTTCTGATCTTCAGGGATCACATAGATACTAGTTTGAGCCAGCTGGGAACCGGGTGTGCGCATGGTCAGCTGGTGGGTGCCGGGGGGCAGGCTCAGGGGGAGCTTAACATCAATCACTCCCCCGCGGTCAGCGTAGACCCGGTGGGTTTGACCAGCAAGCTCAATATCAACAGGGGCGTGGGCAATAGCAATGGAAGTAAAGGATCTCCAGCCCCTCACCGGTTCAATGGTGGGGTCTCCCCGTTCAACAGAATCAAAGAACTCCTGGAAGAGGGCAGTCTTATAGAGGGCCCGGCCCAGAACCCTTACCCAGTGCTGGGTGCCGTACCCCACCGACGGAACAATCACAGGCTCATGGTCAGCCCTCTGGGCTGCCTCTTCTCTCACCGTGTGAATCCAGTCCCCAATTCGGTAGCCTAGGTTTGCTGCTTCCCCGGCAGCCTCGGCAACAATGCTGCGAATTTCCTGTGCCCCTGGTGTGCTCATAAGACCAAGTTTTTCATATTCTGCCCCCTAAGGAAAACCGGCAGCAAAAGGGCGGGCACCGTCCTTGGTACCCGCCCTCTGAGGCTGCTCTCTTAGCTCTAGCCGAAGGGAACTAGTCGACGTTCAGAACACAGGTTGCACTGCCAGTGCCCTCTGCCTCATTAGCGTGGTTGACATGGTCCCCAGCTTCTAGGGCGTAGCCGGTGCCCTTAACGGCGCAGGAAACCTCTGCGGCAGGGTCCTGGGCGCTGACTGAAATCCTCAGCTGTGAATCAGTCAGATCAGCTAGGTCATCGTAGGTGACCTTGTAGAAGGCCTCACCCTCAAATTCGGCACTGTTCCCATCAAAGGAAATCTGATCCTGGTAAACAGTAACGGTAGCGGGAACTTCTGCACCATCCAGCTGGGCAGTGACTTCAAAGGTGATGTCTTCACGGCCACCCCAGCCGTCAGTCTTAACAATCCCCATACCCGGTACTACGGTCTGAGCGCAACCAGCCAGCAGGGCGGTAGCTGCGAGCGCGGTGAGTGCGGTTACTTTTTTCTTTGCCATATATAAAAATATAGCGTCTTCTCAGGCTCTTGGGGTAATGCTACGCGCCGTTGGTGGGTAGTTTGTGGGGTTTTGCTGGTGGGTTGTTTAGGCTCGGCTGGTGATGAGGCCTTCTTTGACGGTGAAGGGCCAGCCGATGCCGTTTTTGGTCATGATGGTGTGGGGGTTTAGTCCTGGGGCGAAGAGGTGGGTGCGGTTTTTGTAGGCGATGAGGTATTCGTCGAAGGCTGGTAGTTGGTGGGTGAGGGTGAGGGCGTGGTTGAGTTCTTGGGGTGTTACGTGGTGTTGCCAGCTGGCCATGTAGTAGGTGGTGCCGTCTTGGGTGAAGCTGGTGAGTTGGCCTGATGCTACTAGGGTTTCTGTGGTGTGGGTTGCCTGGGTTTTGGGGAGGGTGGACCACCAGCAGTAGTCTTCGATGCTGGCTGGGCCGCGGGTGGTGAAGTAGCGGGCGGTGAGTTCTTGGGTTTTGTGGGTGGGGGTGCGGGTGGTGGCGTGCTGGGCCTGGTCTGGGATGGCTGTTTGGGTGGCGACGAAGGTGTCGTGTTGGCCGGTGCGGCGGGTTTGGATGATGAGGCCGTTGGAGCCTGCTCTGCGCAGGTGGTGGCCTAGGAGTTCTCGGGGGTAGCCTGCTTCTGCGAAGATGGCGCGGAGACGGTCGCGGCTGATGGGTGTGTTGATTGCTTCTTCGGTGAGGGTGCGGGCGTGCTCATAGTCATTGACGTTCAGGTTGAATTGTTGGGCTAGGCGTTCTGGTGTGCCGGTGACGGAGCGGGGGCCTAGGAGGGTGGTGACCCAGTGGTCGGTGTGGTGGAGGTAGTGGAGGGTGCCGCGTTGGGACCAGGTGCGGATGATTTGGTAGTTGGTGAGTACGTCGTCTAGGTGGCTGGTGTTGGTGTTGAGGGGTTTTTCGGGCTGCCCTGCGCGAATGGCGAGGGCGGTGAGGCCGCCTGCGTAGTTTTGGCCTTGGGTGGCGATCATGTAGTGGGCAGCTTCGGGGATGGTGGTGGGTGTGGTGGGACGGGCGGCTGCCGGTGCGAGGGCTTGGGCGATGAGTCGGCGGGCGGTGAGTTCTTGGGTGTGCATGGGGTTTTGTTTTTCTGGCTTGTTGGTGGGGGGTGCTGTGCTGGTTTTGAGGTGGGTGGAAAAGTTTTGCCTCACCTGGGGGTTGGGTGAGGCAATGACTGTTTTATGGTGTGGGGGTTTGAAGGGAGGTTCCGTTGCTGGCTATGACCTGGCGGTACCAGTGGAAGGATTTCTTGCGGTAGCGTTCAAGGCTTCCGCTGCCGTCGTCGTTCCGGTCGACGTAGATCACCCCGTAGCGTTTGGACATTTGGGCTGTGGACATTGATACTAGGTCGATGCAGCCCCACATGGTGTAGCCTAGTAGGTTTACTCCGTCGGCTAGGGCTTCTTCTGCCTGGAGGAGGTGTTCTTTCATGTAGTCGATGCGGTAGTCGTCTTCAACCGTGAACCCGTCCGACCCACCTTCCACCAGCTGGTCCTTGGCTCCTAGGCCGTTTTCGACGATGAAGAGGGGTTTGCCCCAGCGGTCCCAGTAGTCGTTGAGGATGAGGCGTAGGCCGATTGGGTCGATTTGCCAGCCCCAGTCTGAGGCTTTGAGGGTGGGGTTGGGGACTCCCCCGATGATGTTGCCTTCCCCGATCTCGGCAGTACCGGCTGTTTCGCAGACGGACATGTAGTAGGAGAAGGAGACGAAGTCTACGGTGTGTTGTAGGTCTTGCTGGTCTTGGTCGGTGATATCAAGTTCAACACCGAGCTCCTTGAGCTTGCGTTTGAAGTAGCCGGGGTAGTTGCCTCGGCAGTGGACGTCTCCAAAAACATAATCGTCGCGGGAGGCTACCTGGGCTGCCAGCACGTCGTCTGGGTTGGGGGTGAGCGGGTAGCGGGGTACGGCCAGAATCATGCAGCCAACCCGGTTCTGCGGGTCGATCTGGTGAGCTAGGCGGGTGACGCGGGCTGAGGCTACTAGTTCGTGGTGCACTGCCTGGTAGAGACGCTGAGCCCCGATCTCTTCAGGGCTTCCTTCTAGGCCTGAGAAGAAGGGGAAGTGTAGGACTGAGTTGATTTCGTTGAAGGTGATCCAGTAGCGTACTCTGCCGGCGAAGTGGGTCATGACGGTGCGGGCGTAGCGTTCGAAGAAGTCGATGAGTTGCCGGTTGGCCCAGCCGCCGTATTCGCGGGCCAGGTGCAGGGGGGTTTCGTAGTGGCTGAGGGTGACCAGGGGTTCTATGCCGTGTTTGAGCAGTTCGTCGATGACCTTATCGTAGAAGGCTAGGCCTTGGGGGTTGGGTTCGGTTTCGTCGCCGCGGGGGAAGATTCGTGACCAGGCGAAGGAGAGGCGGAAGACTTTGAAGCCGAGTTCGGCGAAGAGGGCGATGTCTTGGGGGTAGCGGTGGTAGAAGTCGATGCCTTCGAGTTTGAGGTTATCTGCTGTTGGTTGCTGGGTGGGGGCTGAGGCTAGGCCTTGGGGTAGTAGGTCCTGTACGCTGAGCCCTTTGCCTCCTTCTGCGTAGGCTCCTTCTATTTGGTTGGCGGCTGTTGCGCCGCCCCACATGAATCCTTCGGGGAAGGTCATTTCTGCTGTCCTTTCTCTCTTTTGCTTTTTCACTGGGTTTATGGGTGGTCTTGGTTTATGGGTGGTCTGGGTTTACTGGTGGTGGTAGGGGCGGCCTGCTGCGATTTCACTGGCCCGGTAGATTTGTTCGCTGAGGATCAGTCGCACGAGCTGGTGGGGAAAGACCAGGTCTGAGAGGCTCCAGATGGTGTTGGCTCGGGCCCGGATGGAGTCGTCTACTCCGTATGCTCCCCCGATGACTAGTACTACCTTTTTGAAGCCTAGCTGGCTCTCCAGCAGGCGGGATAGGGCTGGGGAGTTGAACATTGTGCCCCGCTCATCGAGTAGGACTAGGTAGTCGTCTCGGTCTATTTTTTCGAGGATACGGCGGGATTCTTCGGCCCTGGCTGCTTCTTCTGCTAGGGATGAGTGGGGCAGGTATTGCCAGTTGATGTCCCAGGGTTTGCGCAGGCGGGTTTCGTAGCGGTTTATGCCGTCTTTGACCCATTGTTCGTGTTTCTTGCCGATGGCAATTATTTTGATGCTCATTGCTTTTCCTCTCTCTGGGGTGCGCGGGCTGCTAGGACGGTAAAGG
The DNA here is from genome assembly GCA_034090985.1 of Rothia sp. (in: high G+C Gram-positive bacteria). Classification (GTDB taxonomy): domain Bacteria; phylum Actinomycetota; class Actinomycetes; order Actinomycetales; family Micrococcaceae; genus Rothia. Next base: position 15,938 of record JAXDRN010000082.1, read on the forward strand.
TAGGGGTGCGTTTGACTTGTTTGACCTGCTCGAAGCGTGCTTCTACCTGCTGGCGGTAGCGGGCGTGGGAGTTATGGACCAGGAATAGTTGCCCGCCGGGAACGAGTAGGCTCAGGGCGGCATCGAGCAGGGGCCCTACCAGGCTGAGGTCAAGGGCGGTGCCGGTGTGGAAGGGCGGGTTGAGCAGGACGATATGGGCAGAGGCCCGGGGCAGGCGGGAGCCTGCGTCATCCCAACTGATCTGGACCCGGGGGTCCTTGCCTAGGTTGAGGCTAGCTGAGCGGACGGCATCGACATCTAGGTCTGTGGCCCAGATTCGCTTGATCTCTATTCCTGCTGCTAGTTCTTGAAGGATTTGGTGGGTGACTGAGCCGTTTCCGCAGCCTAGGTCTATAAGGGTAAGTGGCTGGGCTGGGGTTTGTTTGCCCAGCTCAGCCAGGAGGCAGGTAGCTAGTAGTTGCCCGCCGGGATCTGCTTTACCTGCCGAGAAGACGCCGCCAACAGCCTGGAGGGGCCCGGCTAGGCGGGGAGGGGCTGGGCTGGGGGTAGGTGAGCTTGCACGGAGGCAGCGGTGCTTGCCCTTACCGTAGAGCCCCTGCACCTGTGTGAAGTTTCGGCCCAGGGTCTGGTTAAAGGTGGGGGTCATATGTTTGGTATTGCCCCCAAGCAGCACAGTAGCTTCGCTGCCCTGCTCGGCCTGGTAGCGGGCGAAATCGTGGGCAAGGTCGGCGAGCGCGGCGTGGCTTTTGGGTAGGTGTCCTAGGGCGAGGGTTCCCTTGAAGTGGTGGGTGGTCAGGGTGTTGTAGAGGCTGAAGGTAGGGGTCTATCTGGCCCTTGTGGTCCAGTCCTGCGATGATGAGGCGGGTTGCGGCGTCTGGGTCTTGTTTCCGCAAGGTATGGTGCAGGGTGAGGGCGTCGGTGTAGGATCGTTGGCGGCTGATGACGCGGTGCTTGCTGGGGGCGGTGTGGGTCAGGGCCCAGCGGGTGAGGTGGCCTGTGGGGTCATCGAGGATGAGGATGTCTTGGTTGCTGGCTCTCTGGGTGTTTGCTTCTTGAGTTTCTGCATCGGAGATGATGAGCCGGTCTAGGGCGCTTGGGGGTTTGGGGTCTGGGCCGCTTTGTGTGGGGGTGTTTTCTGCTGGGTGGTTTTCTACTGTGTGGTTTTCTGCTGTGGACACTCTTCTAGTATCTCATGTTGGGTGTCGGTGGTCTGTTGGCTTGCTGGTAGGTGGCTGGGACTTTCCCACTGGTTTGGGTTTTTGTTAGCTTGCCCTTTCTGGGGGCGCTGGTGTATTAGGCTGGTAGTGTCCCCTGATTTTTTCCCCTACCAGTTTTTGTATTCCCTGCCCCTCTACCGTAGGTTCCTTGATCCCCCTCTTTACCTGCGTCTTTGGGGCTTTGATAGAGATGATGGTGTTCAAATATGAGTGAACAGTACCCTGCTCCCTACGATCAGCAGCCTACTGGGGCTGGCCCTGAGGCTAAGACTAACACTTTGGCGATTGTTGGTTTTGTGGCTGCTTTTTTGGTCAATATCGTTGGCATTATTGTTAGCGCTATTGCTTTGAAGCAGATTAAGCAGTCAGGTGAGAAGGGTCGGGGGCTTGCTATTGCTGGTCTTGTGATTGGTTCTTTGAGCCTGCTTGTTGGTCTGCTCATTGGTATCTTGATGATTGTGGGCATTGTAAACGCCGCCCAGAATGGTACTATCACTAGCTCTACTACCTCTTACTCTTTCTCTTCTGTTGAGGATGAGACTGCCAGCGCCTCTGAGTCCGCCAGTGCCTCTGAGTCTGCTCTTGCCCTTGAGTCTGAGTCTGCTGCTGCTCTTGAGGAAGAGCTGCTTGCTACCTTGGATCCGACTTCTGCCTACTGTCTTGCTCTTGATGAGTTTCTTTTGGCCTCAGATACTATTCAGCAAGATCCGACCAGTGTTGATGGCTACCTTGCCTCTTTGACTAGCCTGCGCGATAGCGCCCCTACTGAAGAGATGCGCACTTCGCTAACGACCGCTATTGATGCGGTTAACTCAGCTGACGCTGCAACCTTTGAGTCTTCTTTGAATGAGGTTGTTTTTGATTTGGGTCTTGACGCTGTTAAGTGCGGTATCGAGTAATCCCGCCGTTTTTCCTTGCTGAGCGCTAGGCCCTGCACTGTATGGTGCAGGGCCTCTTTGTATGCTGAGGTGCTTTTAGTCGGTCATTTTCACGGTTGCCTGGCGGGGTGCGGTAAGGGGCATGGGTTCGTATTCAGCCCGTAGGGCCCGTAGGCGGGCTACATGGGCGTGGAGGGCTAGGTCTTCTTCGGTGCTTGGGGTGAAGGGGCGGGCTGGTAGGGGTTGGCCGTCTAGGTCGGTTGCCATGTAGGTCATGGCGGCGTGGATAGCTAGGGGTAGCTGCTGCTGGCGTTGGCGGGGGTTGCCTGCCCGCAGGTGGACCATCACCCCCATGGAGCGGGCGTCGGTGCGTACTAGGCGGGCGGTGACTTCTACTAGATCCCCGATGTGAACTGGCTGGTAGAAGCGGATTCCGCCGGCGTAGACCGCTACGGTGCGCTCGCCGCTCCAGGCCATGGTGACGTTGGTGGCTGCCTGGTCGATCCATTCCATGGCTGTGCCGCCGTGTACGTTTCCGCCCCAGTTGACGTCGGTGGGTTTGGCCAGGAAGCGGTGGGTGATTTCGGGGGCTGTGGAGGCACTGGTGTAGGTCTGTGAGGTCATTTCTGCTTCGATGGCCTTGCGCAGGTCTATGCGGGAGAGGGCTGCCTGCTGTACCCGTTTTTCTTCCTCTGTTACAGGCAGGTAGGGTCTAACGGGGGTGGGTTTGCGGTCTTCGCCCATGGCGACGAAGATGACGAGGCAGTCGCAGGCGCGGGTGAAGTTACCATCCCTAGGGTCTGCTGAGAGTACTTCATTGACGATGTGCATGGTGGAGCGGCAGGTGTAGACGATTCGGGAGCGCACTTCGACCATGTGGCCAGAAGGTATGGGGCGGGTGAAGTGGATGTGCCCGACGTAGGCGGTGACGCAGTAGGTGCCTGACCAGCCTGCGGCGCAGGCGTAGGCGGCTTTGTCGATCCATTCGAGGACCCGGCCGCCGTGTACGCCGCTTGCCCCTGCGAAGAGTACGTCGGTGGGGGCTGCGAGAAAGCGTAGGGTGAGGGAGGGTTGGGGGTCTAGCTGGGTCATGGCGGTTTTCTTTCTGGTGCAGTGTGCTAATGGTGCGGACCTCGCCTGCCTCCTGCCTGCTTGGGGCAGGTGGGGCGGTGGTGACGTCCTTGCCACCGGGCGATGCCGCTCTGTGATTGTTATATCGTACGCCATGCGCTGCCTTGCACCGAGCTGTGTCTCAGCCCTGCGGTCCGGCATGTGCTGGCACGCTGGGCCGTCACCGTTCAGGCTGGAAACTTGGCAGATCAGATCCGCAGCGCTGTCACCCAGCGTCACAATACTTGATTTTCGCGCAGCGGCAGTGTCAGCAGCAGGGAGGGCACAAGAGCAAGAGCTGCAATACAGGCCAGGGTCGGGAAGGAGGTTGCAGCCATCATAAACCCCGAGGCCAGGGCCGCGGTTGCTGCGCCCAGGTTAGTCAGGGAGTCCAGGCCGCCGCCTGCCCGGGTGCGGCTTTCAGCCGGTAAGGAGGCTGCAAAGAGGGCCGAGGCCGCCACGAAGGTTGCCGACCAGCCCACCCCCAGCAGAATCAGGCTTGCCACCAGGGCAGGCGTACTGTGAGGGGCAAGGGCAGCTAGGGCTATAGCGAGAACCAGCAGGGCAGTACCGATCAGAATGATGGTGCGCTCCCCCAGCCTGTCGGCACCCAGCCCCATCAGGGGTGAGAGCCCGTACATGCCAAGGACATGCAGACTGATGGTCAGACCGATGATTTCAATGCCAGAGCCCTGATGATTCATATGGACCGGGGTCATGGTCATCACCGACACCATCACCATGTGGGCTCCCAGCAGGCTGATAGCCGCGTATCTTGCCTGCCGGTTGCCCGCTATTTCGCGGCTAAAAGCGCCGACCTTGGCTCCCAGGCTGGGTTTGTTCTGGCCAGACGCGCCTGCCCCCTGCTCTGCCCTAGCCGGGCCGGGGGCAAGGTCCTTGGTGCTGGGCAGGAGGGCAAAAACCAGCAGGGTTGCAACCCCCAGAGCAAGGGCGGCCAGGGCAAAGGCTGCACTGTAGAGGCTGGCGCCCAGGGATGGCGCGAGCGCAGCGGCCGGGGTGCCGATGTTAGGGCCGAGGACGGAACCGATAGTGCCTACCCAGACGATGAAGCTCAGGGCTGAGCCGCGCTTGGCGTCAGTGGCGTGGTCGGTGGCAGCGAAGCGGGCTTGGAGGGCGGCTGCGGAACCGGCCCCCATGAGCAGCAGGCCGAGGGCAAGGAGGATCATGCTGGTGCCTGAAGCCGCCCAGGCCAGGATGGTAGCCCCTAGGGTGGCGGTGGCCCAGCCGGTGGTGAGGGCGGTGCGGCGGCTGGTGCGGGCAGCAAGTTGAGCAAGTGGTAGGCCAAAGAGGGCCGCCCCGAAGGTGGAGGCGGTACGGGCTATCCCGGCCAGCGCCTCGTTATGGGTGACCTCGCTGGCTAGGAGCACCCCGATGGTGGGGGCTGTCCCAACACCGATGGTTCCAAAGACCTGGGTGAGGGCCAGGGCCCAGAGGATGCGGCGCTGCTGGTGGGTTTTCATGAGCTTTAGTCTACTTAGGTATGAGCCGTCCGGATGAGTGTCGATTGAGCGCTTCAGTCTATGAAGCGCCTTTCCCTTTGAGCTGCTCTTTTCGCTACTATGAGGAGCTATGACCCTTACCCTTTGGCTTTCCCTTGTCGCTGCCTGCCTGGTGATTTCTTTGACTCCCGGGGCCGGTGCGGTCAATACCATGACGACTTCCCTGCTGCATGGCTGGAGGAAGGCCTTCTTCACGGTCATGGGCCAGCAGCTGGCCCTGGTGGTGCAGATTGCTATTGTGGCCGCTGGCCTGGGTGTGGTAGTTGCTAATTCGCCGGTACTTTTCGATGTGATTCGCTACGGCGGGGCGGCCTACCTGGTCTATTTGGGTCTGCGCATGATTCTTGCCCGCCCCCAAACCCCGCAGCAAGCCCGCGGCGAGGCAGAAAGTGGGGCGGGGGCGTCCGCCCAGGCAGGGCAAGGACGCCGCACCCGCCTAGGTGGGCCTCTAGCCCCGGGTGCTCCCCTGGCTCTTTTTAATCGGGGCTTCTGGGTGAATATGTCTAACCCTAAGGCCATTGTTTTTATTCTGGCCTTCATGCCCCAGTTTGTGCGCCCTGACGCCCCGCAGCTACCCCAGTACCTGATTCTGGCTAGCACCATGGTTGCCATAGACATTCTGGTCA
>JAXDRN010000083.1:0-19313 GCA_034090985.1 Rothia sp. (in: high G+C Gram-positive bacteria)
GCTGCCGGCTTTGACTTCATCGAGATTCACGGGGCCCACGGCTACCTGATTACCCAATTCCTTTCGCCCCTATCGAATCAGCGAGAAGACTCTTACGGCGGCTCCCTGGAGAACCGGGCCCGCTTTGCCCGCAGGGTCGCCCAGGCCATGCGGGAAGTGATGCCCGCAGAGATGCCGCTGATCGTCCGCCTGTCAGCCACAGAGTACCTGGAAGGCGGCATTACCGTTGAGGAAACCGCGCAGGTGGTGCGCTGGCTAGCTGAGGATGGCGTGGACTTCGCCGATATTTCCACCAGCGGAAACTACCCGGCACAAATTAAGATCTATGCGGGCTACCAGGTACCCATGGCAGCCCAGGTTAAGCGGGAGAGCGGCCTGCCGGTAGGCGCAGTTGGCATGATCAACTCGCCGCAACTGGCCGAGTTCATTGTGAGCTCAGGCCAGGCTGATCTGGTGCTAGTGGGCCGGGAAGCCCTCCGCAACCCAGCCTTTGCCCTGCACTGGGCAGATGAGCTTAAGGCAGACATCGACTATGTACCCGCCCAGTACCGCCGGGCCTGGCGCACCCGCCGCTAGCCGTGAACCGGAACCTACCTGCCCTTCGGGATAAACTGAGGGGTATGGTAGAAATTCCCCACTACACCACCGACGACTTCGAGCTACCCGGTGTGCCCGACGCCTTCCAGCGGCTCTGGACCCCGCATCGCCGTGCCTACGTAAAAGGTGGGCAGAAGGACTACACCGAGAACACCTGCCCCTTCTGCGAGGCACCTAGCCATGACGATGCTGAGTCGCTGATCGTACACCGAGGTGAACATGCCTACGTCATTCTCAACCTCTACCCCTATAACCCAGGGCACCTGCTGGTCTGCCCCTACCGGCACATCCCCAACTATGATGATGCAACGCTGGAGGAAACTGCCGAAATCGCAGCCCTGACCCAGAAAGCTATGGGAATCCTGCGGCAGGTCAGCCGGGCAGCTGGCTTCAACATCGGCATGAACCAGGGCAAGGTCGGCGGGGCAGGGGTTGCCGCCCACCTGCACCAGCACATCGTGCCCCGCTGGAGCGGCGACACCAACTTCCTGCCCATCGTGGCTGGCACCAAGACTGTTACTCAGACCCTGGACGAGATCAGAGACCTGCTTAGTATTGCCTGGGATAGTTGAGGGCAGTAGGTAAGCCAATAAGCCCGCTGGTTCGATGGAGTGAGTGGGTGCGTAGCACACAAGAACAAACGGAATCCGCCGCAAGGCGGGGCGTGAATGATATCGAGCGCCTCAGCGCGAGATATCAGAGGGTCGGCGGGCGTTTGGCTTGCCTGCTGCCTTATGGCGACTATATTCCTAGAAGAGGGATTCCTGCACGGACGCCGGGGGAGTGAGTTCCCCGTGCAGGCGGCAGGCCCGGTTGGAAAGTTCAGCTGTATTCAGCAGGAAGGATTGATCCGGGTCGCCGAAGTGGGCGGTCAGGAATTTGCCGGTTCCCCCGCTGATATAAAAACCGTGGGGCCCTTCGGTCAGGCTGGGGTAGGGGGCAAGAGGCTCGGGGTTTTCTGCCCGCAGGGCCGCATAGGCCCGGCCCATGGGCGGGGACGGAAGCCAGCTATCGGCTGTAATGGTAAAGCCCTCAAGCTCATCCTGGGCGTCCTCCAGGGCCCAGGTGGCGTTTTCAAGAGCTATATGGTGCTCAGTTTTAAGGCGCTGGGCACTCAAGGGGTTGAGCCAGCCCTTATATTTGGCTGAAGCCCGCTTGACCTGGGTCAGGTGGGCCTCCCGGGAAACCAAATCCTCTAGCTGGCGAACAATAATCCCGCTATCGGCCCGGGCAATAAAGGTTGCAAGGGCAACAGCCTGATCATCAAGCCGGCGGGGGTTAGAAAGCAGTGAGGCCGTACCCACCTTGGAGCTACCGTCAGGGAAGGTAGCAACATAGAGGAAATGGTCAAGATTGACGTAGGTGAGGGCTGCTGGGGTCATGGACGAGCCCAAGTGAACCCGGTGAATAGGGGCGAACTGATCCCGGCCCAGACAGGCCGGGCACTGCTTACCCTTAGTGATCAGCCGGGAATCAGGGCAGGGCTCCTGCAGGAAACCTGCCTGATCCTCTTGGGCCCGGGCGTAGCCGCTGCAATAGGTGCCAGCGGCAGGCTGGCCCTCTGCTAGAACCTCAAAACCCAGGAAAGAGCCGGGGCTAAGGGGAAGAGATTGGACTATACCGCTAGGTTTGCCGCCGATCAGGGCCTCCACCTTCAGGTAGGGGGAGCGGTCCTTCCAGCTCATATCGCGCCAAATGAATTCAGTGGCGGCCAGGTTTTCTGCACCTAGTGAGTTCAGCATCATTCTTGGTCTCTCCTTCAGCTAGCCCGCTTAGAAAGCCTACCAGGGTCTAAAGCGGGTAAGATAGTCTGCATGTCTCGACCTCTCGTTCGCCTTGCAGGCCAAGGAATTCGTTATGCCACCAAGCTGCGCGGTGGGGGCTCAGCCTTCCCCGGCTTGGTTATGGAAAAATTGCACCCCAATTTTGTGGCAGAGGAGCTAGCTAAGCTCCCCCGCGGTGTCGTAGTTGTATCTGGAACCAACGGCAAAACCACCACCACCAAGATGGTGGTTCAGCTGCTAGAAGCCCAGGGCCTGAAGGTCTTTACCAACAGGACCGGCTCTAACTTTGTGCGCGGCGTAGCAGCAGCCCTCCTCGGTGAGATGGACCTAGCTGGCAGGCTAGAGGCAGATATCGCCGTCCTAGAACTGGATGAGGCCCACGCCGTTCACTTTGTGCGCAAGGTCAAACCAAACTACGCCCTGCTGCTGAACGTACTACGCGATCAGCTAGACCGCTTCGGTGAAATTGACACCACCCGCCGGATGCTGGCAACCGTAGCCGGGGCAACCACAGGCAGTGTTGTGCTCAACCGGGAAGACCCCCGGATTCGCTCCCTAGCGAATGAGGTTCAGGCAGGGGCGAAGGTCAGCTACTTCGGTCTATCTGAAAAGCTCCGCTCCCTCTTCCCCTCAGATGATGAGATGCGCACCGGAACTGGCAGCTCAGCAGAAACCCAGGACCTACCTGCAGCGAGCGTCCTTCTGAAGGACTTTAAGGGAACAGCAGCCACCTTTGACCTGGGCGGGAAGGAAGTAGCTGGCACCATCAACCTCTACGGTGTCTACAACATCTTCAACGCCGCAGCCGCTATGGCCCTGACCCGGCAGGTCATGGGGGAATCCCTCAATGAAGAAAAGCTCCTTGCTGAGCTGGAGCATATCGCCCCAGCCTTCGGCCGCGGGGAAACCCTCAGCGTCAACGGCCAAACCCTGCAGCTGCTCCTTGTGAAGAACCCCAGCGGCTTCCGCCTCTCCCTGGCCTCAGCTGACGCTCAGGACTACGCCACCATGATCAGCATCAACGATGCCTACGCCGATGGCCGGGATGTCTCCTGGCTCTGGGACGTTGACTTCCACTCCCTGAGTGCAGGGGGCGTCAGCGTGGTCTCAGGTGTTCGGGCCTACGATATGGCCCTGCGCCTAGAACACGATGACGTTCCGGTTCAAAAGATTGAGGAAAACCTTGAGCAGGCCCTAGCAGGCTTTATTGCCCAGTCCCAGGGCCGGCCTATGCGAATCTTCTGCACCTACACTGCCATGCTGGCAATTCGTAAGGAACTGGCAAAAATTACTGACGTGGAGGAAATCTAGTGAGCAAGACCGAGCAGGGCAAGTGGAACGAAAAGAGCCTAAAAATCGTTCAGCTCTACCCCAAGGACATGAACATTTACGGGGACTGGGGCAACACCCTCTCCCTGGCCCGCCGGGCCCAGGCCCAGGGCTTTGCCACAGAAATCATTGACTACAACCCCGGCGATGACTTCCCCCTGGACGGGGATATCTTCCTAGGCGGCGGCGGCCAGGACTCTGGCCAGTCTGTCATTCAAGATGACCTGCTGGCTAGGGCAGAGACCCTGCGGCAGCTGGCCCAAGAGGGCACTCCCATGCTGGTGATCTGCGGCCTCTACCAGCTCTTTGGCCGGCACTTTAAAACCGTTGCCGGTCAGACCCTGCAAGGTATTTCCATCTTTGATGCCCACACCCTAGGTGGTGAAGAGCGCCTGATTGGTAACATCGTTGAAGAGTCTGAAGAATTTGGAACCATTATTGGCTTTGAAAACCACTCAGGGCTCACCTATCTGGCCGGGGAGACCAAACCCCTAGCTAGCGTCACTAAGGGGGAGGGGAATAATAAGGAGGACTCCACTGAAGGGGCCCGGGTGCATAATGTGATTGGAACCTACCTGCACGGCTCCCTGCTACCTAAGAACCCGGCTATCTCTGACTTCCTCATTGAGAAGGCGGCAGTCAAAAAGTACGGGCAGTTCACCCCCGCCGTCATTGACGACACCCTGGTAGAGAAGGCGCGGGCTTCAGCCTCTGCCCGTCCGCGCTAGAATAGTAGGCGGTAGATTCCGCCCGCCTGCTGGTAGGCGTATCAAAGACAATAAAGGAGAATCATGTCAGGTCACTCCAAATGGGCCACCACCAAGCACAAGAAGGCCGCTATTGACGCCAAGCGCGCCAAGGCCTTCGCCAAGTACATCAAGGCAATTGAAGTTGCAGCTCGCATGGGTGGCCCTGACCCGGCAGGTAACCCCGCCCTTGACCTTGCAGTTTCAAAGGCCAAGAAGAACTCAGTTCCCAACGACAACGTTGAGCGGGCCATCAAGCGCGGTGCCGGCCTGACCGGTGAAGCCGTTGACTACACTGAGATCATGTACGAGGCCCGCGGCCCCCAGGGAACCGCCCTCTACATTGAGTGTCTGACCGATAACCGTAACCGGGCCGCAGCTGAGGTTCGCACCGCAGTAACCCGTAATGGCGGTAGCATGGCCGACTCCGGCTCAGTTGCCTTCCTCTTCGAACGCAAGGGTGTAGCTGAGGTTACTAAGACTGAAGGTCTGACTGAAGATGATGTTCTGATGGCTGTACTGGATGCCGGTGCTGAAGAGGTCATTGACGAAGGAGAGATCTTCACCGTTGTTTCTGAGGCAACCGACCTGCCTGCTATCCGCAAGGCCCTAGAAGAAGCCGACCTTGAATACAACAACGACGACCCGGTCTTCCGCCCCACCATGCAGGTAGACCTGGATGCTGAGGGCGCTAAGAAGTTCCTGAAGCTAGCTGACGCCATTGAAGAGCTGGACGACGTTCAGAACGTCTACTCAAATGCTGACATCAGCGAAGCAGTGATGGCTGAACTTGAAGCTGAATAAAGAGCAGGGAAAGGGGGAGAGCCTGGCCCCGGTTCAGGCCACCTCATACCAGCGCCCGGAACCCGCCCCGCGAGTTCCGGGCGCTGCCCGCATTCTGGGGGTCGATCCTGGCCTAACCCGCTGCGGTTTCGGCCTGGTTGATATGACGGCCAACCGTAAGGCTCATTTTGTGAACGTGGGGGTAGCAGGCACGGCTGCCTCTGAGAGCCTGGATGCCCGCATCCTGAAAATCCTGCGCACGGCCGAAGCCTGGCTCGATACTTACCAGCCTGATGCCCTGGCCATTGAGCGGGTCTTTGCCCAGGAGCAGGTCAATACGGTGATCGGCACTGCCCATGCCTCTGGGGTTGTTATTGCGGCAGCCGCTGCTCGGGGGGTGCCGGTACACTTTCATACACCTTCAGAGGTTAAGGCGGCCGTAACTGGCTCAGGCCGGGCCGATAAGGCCTCGGTGGGCCGCATGGTCACCCGCATTCTAGGGCTTGAGGCTATGCCTAAGCCGGCGGACGCGGCCGACGCCCTAGCCCTGGCGATCTGCCACGGCTGGCGCGGTGGCGGGATTGGGTCTGGCATTAACATGGCAGCTACTACTCAAACCCACCAGGGCTCTCACCCTAAGGTCAGTAGCCGAGCCTCCCAGCTGACTCCGGCCCAGCGGGCCTGGATGGAGGCAGAGGCTAGGGCAAGAAGGTAGGGTAGGGCTGTTGGACAAGCGGCGGACTCACAGCGAGTGTGAGTCCGCCGCTTGCCCCCAACATACAGGACACACCTTTCTTGTATTAGTACATATATTCGAATAGAATTGGTTTCATGATTAGCTCACTGACCGGTACTGTGACCCACCTGGGGTTGGAGACCGCTGTTCTTGATGTCAACGGTTTTGGCATGCTGGTGCATCTCAATGCCCGCACCGCCTCGCAGCTGCGCCTGGGGGAGAAGGCTACGGTTCTGACCACCATGATTGTGCGTGAGGACTCCATGACCCTCTACGGGTTTGCTGAGCCAGCTGAGCGGGAGGTCTTTGAGATGATGCTTTCGGTCTCAGGTATTGGCCCCCGAATCGCCCTGGCAGTGCTGGGAGTCCACAGCCCGGCAGAAGTAGAGCGGGCTGTTGCAACCGGTGACGATAAGGCCTTTACCAAGGTGCCCGGAATCGGGCCTAAGGGGGCCCGTCGAATTGTTCTTGAACTGGCTGGCAAGCTCATCCTGGCAGATGGGTCAAGTGACCAGCTGCCCCTAGAAGGCAAGAGCAGCTGGAGGCCCCAGGTTCTTGAGGCCCTGACCAGCCTGGGCTGGAATGAGAAAGAGGCCCAGGGGGCTATTGATGGCTTCCTGGAGCAGAACCCCTCAGCCCAGGGCCTTGCAGTTCCCGATGCCCTGCGTCAGGTTCTTGCCTCCCTCGGTCAGCTTAAGCGATAGGTAGACAGTAAATAGATGAGCCAGTTCCCTCACGCAGACGGCCAGTTCTCTGGCCAGCGCCTAGTCTCTATGGAAGAAGAGCCAGAAGAGAAAATGATAGAGGCCGCCCTGCGGCCCAAGTCCCTCGACGACTTTGTTGGCCAGCAGCGGGTTCGCCAGCAGCTGTCCCTCGTACTAGAAGCCTCTAAACTGCGGGGCAAGCCAGCAGACCACGTCCTGCTCTCTGGCCCACCCGGCCTGGGTAAAACCACCCTAGCTATGATCATTGCCGCCGAAATGGACGCTCCTTTAAGGATTAGCTCCGGCCCGGCAATCCAGCATTCCGGTGACCTAGCTGCTATTCTTTCCTCCCTGACCCCGGGTGAAGTTCTCTTCCTGGATGAAATCCACCGCATGAGCAGGCCCGCTGAAGAAATGCTCTATATGGCCATGGAAGACTTCAGGGTGGATATTGTTGTCGGTAAGGGGGCCGGGGCTACCTCCATTCCCCTAGAACTGCCCCCCTTCACCCTGGTGGGAGCAACCACCCGGGCAGGCCTGCTCCCTGGGCCCCTGCGGGACCGCTTTGGCTTTACCGGCCACCTGGAGTTTTACACTGTTCCTGAACTTGAACGGGTTATTCGCCGGTCTGCTGGCCTCATGGACCTGAATATCAGCCCCGAAGGCTACGCTGAAATTGCCAGCCGCTCCCGCGGCACCCCTCGAATCGCCAACCGCCTCTTGCGCCGGGTCAGGGACTGGGCCCTGGTTAAGGGTATTGACCAGATTGAAGCCTCTGCCGCCGCCCGGGCCCTGAGCATGTATGAGGTAGACGAGAGGGGCCTAGACCGCCTAGACCGGGCGGTCCTAGAAGCCCTGATTCACAAGTTCGGCGGTGGCCCTGTTGGCCTCTCAACCCTGGCAATTGCAGTGGGGGAAGAGGCAGAAACGGTAGAAACCGTAGCTGAACCCTACCTGGTGCGAGAAGGCCTGATGGGCCGCACCCCCCGGGGTCGGGTTGCCCTGCCTGCAGCCTGGGAGCACCTAGGCTTGCAGGCACCGGACCTCTCCTCAAGCTAGAAGGCCCTGCAGAAGGAGCTGAGCAGGCCCAAGCTACGAGCAGCCTGACCACTCAGCTGCTAGGGCAGCAGGTAAGAAAGCTGAAGCTGGGAAGGAAGATGGCATAGAATAGGGGTGATTATCGGCGCCCTGGGACAGGGGAGCCGAGCAGAACTCCACGGAAAGTCAGAACAGTGCAACAAGGCTCACCCCTCTTCCTCCTTCTCCTCACAGCTGTCGCAATGATCGTGCTGGTAGTCCTACCAGCCCGCAGGGCCAAAAAGGCCCAGCAGGAACTGAAGGACCGGCAGGCCCAGATGAGGCCAGGGAGCAAGGTGATGACCAACTTTGGCCTCTACGGCTCCATCGTTGACATCAACAACGAAGATCAAACCGCCCAGCTAGAAATAGCCCCAGGAACTGTAGTGAAGGTTCACCTGCTGACCGTCACAACCCTAGAAGAGGAAGAGCAGAGCCAGGCTAGCAGCCCCGAAGACTCTTCCCCCGCCTCCTAGGCCTAACCCACCTAGCCGGTGCGCCATCCAGACAAGAGATGGCGCACCTTTTGCCGTTTAGAAATCACAATCACCGAAAAAGAGGAACCGATGGCTCACGCACCCATCAGAACCAAGGCACTAGGGGCCCTCGCCTCTATGGGCCTGGTTCTCCTACTCCTAGCCGGGGCTATACAAGCTAGCACCGGCGCTAACTGGCTGCCCAAGCTAGCCCTAGACCTCTCTGGGGGAACCCAGCTCATCCTCTCCCCAGAGGTCAACGACAGCTCCGGCGGGCAGATCAGCCAGGAACAGCTAGATCAGGCTGTAGAAATCATCCGCCAACGGGTAGACGGCTCAGGTGTAGCTGAAGCTGAAGTCAGTACCCAATCCGGGCAGAACGTCGTCGTCTCAGTACCCGGCACCCTCAGCCCCGAAACCCGGGATCTGATTCAAACCTCAGCCCAGATGAGCTTTAGGGCGGTGATCAACGCAGGCACCCCCCAGCCGACCCCCAGCGAATCAGCTGCAACAGAAGAAAACCTGCCCTCTCCGACTGCAGAACCTACAGACGGCTCAGACTTCAACTGGGTGACTGCCGAGCTCTGGCGCCAGTACGAACAAACCGACTGTAGCCAGCCGGCTAACCTCGATAGCTCAAACCAGGACCCCAAGGCCGCCATCGTTGCCTGCGCTGCTGACGGCAGCGAAAAATTCATTCTAGGCCCCATCGAAATTGAAGGCACAGACATTGAAGGGGCCTCCTACTCCCAGGTCACCAGCTCAGGGGGAATCACCACCGGCCAGTGGGGGGTCAATATTGACTTCAACGAAGCGGCAACCGAAACCTTCACCCAGGTCACCACTCGCCTGAACAGCATCCGCGGCAGCGAACCTAGCTCACCTCGCTCCCGCTTTGCCATCATGCTAGACGGGCAGGTGCTCTCTTCCCCCGTCACCCAGGCTGTGATTAGCAACGGCCAGCCCCAAATCACCGGTACCTTCACCGAAGAAGAGGCAGCCAATCTAGCTGAACAGCTCAAGTACGGGGCCCTTCCCATTAGCTTCACCATCCAGTCTGAACAGCAGATCTCAGCAACCCTAGGCTCAGATCAGCTGAAGATGGGCCTGCTAGCTGGTCTTATCGGCCTGCTCCTGGTCTTCATCTACTCCCTCTTCCAGTACAGGCTCATTGGCCTGGTCAACATCAGCTCCATCCTGGTTGCCGGCCTCTTCTCTTACGGGGTCATTGTTCTGCTGGGCCAGCTGATCAACTACCGGCTCTCTCTGGCGGGTGTAGCTGGTCTGATCGTTTCTATTGGCCTGATGGCTGACTCCTTTATTGTCTACTTTGAACGCATTAGGGATGAAATCCGCTCCGGTAGAACCATTCCGGCCGCTATTGACCACGGCTGGAAGCGGGCCCAAAGGACCATCCTGGCCTCAAAGGCAGTCAACCTGCTCGCTGCCCTGGTGCTCTACTTCGCCTCGGTAGGTAACGTTCGCGGTTTCGCCTTCACCCTGGGCCTTACAGCCCTTGCAGACCTTGTGATCACCTTCCTCTTTATCCACCCGCTGATGGTCCTGCTGGGTCAGAGGGACTACTTCAAGCAGGGCGGGCGCTTCTCAGGGATGGACCCTGTTGCCCTAGGAGCAACCCCCCTCTACCGGGGGGCCGGTAGGATCCGCACCCCAGAAGAAGCAAACGCAGGCCTTTCCCTGGCTGAACGTAAACGACTCAAAGAGCAAGAAGCCAACCAGGCTGCAAGCAGCACCCAAGGAGACCAGTGATGGCAAACCGACTAGCCCAATTCGGCAATGACCTGCACTCCGGTCGCCGCTCCTTCCCCTTCGTAGAACAGCGGCGGCGCTGGCTGAGCCTAGCCCTCGTCCTGATCCTCCTCTCAGGTCTTCTTCCCCTGCTCAAGGGCGGCTTTAACCTGGGTATTGAATTCAGGGGCGGATCAGAGTTCCTGGTCTCCCAGCTCAGCCAAACAGACCTGGCCCCGGCCCAGCAGGCCCTGGATCAGGCCGCCCCAGAGGCTGAAGACGTACGAATTACCGCTATCTCATCCTCAACCATCCGCCTTCAAATGGGCCAGCTGAGCGATGACCAGACCCTAGCCCTGGGCCAGGCCCTGCAAGAGAGCTACAAGGTAGAAGCCGACCAGGTGACCTCATCCTATGTGGGGCCCACCTGGGGGGCCGGTGTTACCCGCCAGGCCCTGATCGGTTTGAGCTGGTTTATTCTGCTGGTCATGCTGGGTATGGCCCTCTACTTCCGAACCTGGAAAATGGCCCTATCAGCTATAGCTGGCCTGATCTTTACCATTGTGACCACCGTTGGCTTCTACGCCCTGGTGGGTTTTGAAATCACCCCCAGCGCGATCATTGGCTTCCTAACGGTTCTTAGCTACTCCCTCTACGATACGGTGGTGGTCTTTGACAAGATTCGTGAGAATACCGCCCAGCTGAAAAAGCCGGGTAAGAAGGCCCTGGCCCAGCAGGTCAACCTGGCAGTTAATCAGACCCTGGTTCGCTCCATCAATACCTCAATTGTGGGTATCTTGCCCGTTGGCTCCATCCTCTTTATTGGGGCCCTGCTTCTGGGGGCTGGAACCCTCAAGGACCTCTCCCTAGCCCTCTTCCTGGGTATCATCATTGGCACCCTAGGAACCCTCTTTGTAGCAGCCCCGGCCTACGCGGCCCTTAGCCTGGCAGGTCTCAAGGGTCAAGAGGATGAGGACCCAGAAGAAGCCGGTCAGCTAGCTGCTGAGGAAGGCCAGGGCTCAGAAAGCCCGGTGCTGGTCTCTATCCGCCAGGTTAACCTGGACTCCCTGAAGCAAGACTAGCCACACGGCAGCACAAGCACAGACCCCCTGTTTCACCGCAGGGGGTCTTTTCTATTAAGATAGACCCACAGAAGGACCGGTAGCCTAGCTCACCGGCCAGTAAGCCGAAAGGGGACCAGAGTGACGCAGCAAGAGGTAGATCAGAAGCAGGCCAGCAGCCAGCAGCCCAGCCGACCCCTGCGCGGATCCCACCGAGTCATGAGCGCATCAGGCCGGGTGCCAACCCGACTGGTCTTTGGTAGGGAGAAGCAGGACGGACCAGCCCCCCGCTTTTCCCCCGTCCTAGCGCCCTTAATTAGGGCTGTGAAAAAATACCACCCAGATGAAAACCTGGAAGTTCTCCAAAAGGCCTTCGAGGTAGCTAACCACTACCACCGGGGCCAAAAGAGAAAAAGCGGCGACCCCTACATCACCCACCCGGTAGCCGTCACCACCATCCTGGCAGAAATCGGGGCAACCGGCCCGGTCCTGGTCGCCGGCCTGCTGCATGACACGGTAGAAGATACCGACTACACCCAGGAGCAGCTAACCGCTGACTTCGGGCAAGAGGTAGCCTACCTGGTTGACGGGGTCACTAAACTCGATAAGGTCTCCTACGGGGAAAACGCCCCCATTGAAACCATTCGTAAGCTGGTGCTGTCTATGAGTAAGGACATCCGGGTTCTGCTCATCAAACTGGCCGACCGTCTGCACAACGCCCGTACCTGGCGATTCGTCTCTGGGGCATCAGCAGCTAAAAAGGCTGAAGAAACCCTACAGATCTACGCCCCCCTGGCCCACCGGCTGGGCCTGAACACCATCAAGTGGGAGCTAGAAGACCTCTCCTTTGCAGCCATGAGCCCGGACATCTACCGGGAGATTGTGCGCATGGTCGGGGAGCGCACCCCTGCCCTAGAAAAGTACCTGGCTGAAGCCCGCAGCCTGATTCAGGAGCGCATGGATCAGATGGGCCTGGTTGCTACCGTCACCGGCCGGCCCAAGCACTATTATTCCATTCACCAGAAGATGAAGACCAAGGGCAAGAGCTTTGATGAAATCAACGACATTCTGGCGGTGCGGGTGCTGGTTGAGACTGAGGCTGACTGTTATACGGTTCTTGGTCATGTGATGTCCCTGTGGCCTTCTGTTCCTGGCCGTTTTAAGGATTACATTAAGCAGCCTAAGAATAACCACTATCAGTCCTTGCATATGACCGTTAACGGTCCTGCTGGCCTGCCTCTTGAGATTCAGATTCGTACCTTTAGGATGCATGAGGAAGCTGAGTATGGGGTGGCTGCCCACTGGCGCTATAAGGCTGCTAGTCGGGGTGAGAAACTTGATCCCTTGGGTAGGGAGCCGGCTCCTCAGACTTCTTCTTTCAATATTGGAATTCTTCAGTCCATTTCAGAGATTTCCTCTTCAAACCCTGAATCGACCCAGTTCTACCAGCAGCTGGCTGAAACCCTAGAAACTGATGAGATCGTGGTCTTCACCCCCCAGGGTAAGCCCATTAGCCTGCCCGCTGGTGCTACCCCGGTTGATTTTGCCTACGCTATTCACACTGAGGTGGGCGATCGAACCGTTGGGGCTAAGGTCAATGGCAGGCTAGTTCCCCTGCATACGGTCTTGGAGACTGCTCAGACCATTGAAATTATCACCACAAAGGATGAAACCCATCAGCCCAGTGAGGACTGGCTGAAGTTTGTTCGAACCTCTAAGGCTAGAACCAAGATCCGCCAGCATTATGCTAAGGGCCGCCGCCTAGAGGCCATGACCCGGGGTAGGGATAAGGTGATTCGGGCCATGAGGCAGCATGAGCTGCCCCTGACCAAGATGATGACCGCTGATCTGATGCTGCAGGTTGCTGTTCAGCTCCATAAGCATGATGTGGCCAGCCTCTACCATGCGGTAGGGGAAGGGGAGCTCGATACCCAAACCCTGATTAGTCAGCTGGTGAGCCTCTACTACGGGGAAGAGGAAGCTGACCAGGGCCTGGAGGCAAACAGCTTTGATTCTTCTCTAGTGTCTCAGCGCAGGTCTGTTGGCGACGATAATGGGGTGCTTGTTCCTGGTGCTGAGGGGATCTTGACCAAGATCGCCCGCTGCTGTACCCCTGTTCCCCCGGATGAGATTGTGGGGATTGTGACCCGCCTGCAGGGGATCTCTGTTCACCGCACGGACTGCCCCAACGTTTTGGCCCAGAAGGAAGACCCCCGGCAGACTGAGGTTCAGTGGGCACCTGCGGGCAATGCGGTCTACCGGGTCTCCTTGCAGGTTGAGGGTATTGACCGTAAGTCCCTACTCTCGGATACTATTCGGGTGATTTCAGAGGCTGGGTGCAACATTGTTGATGCTAAGGTGCACACCAGTGATGACCGCTATGTGGTGAACCGCTACACCATTGAGCTTGCTGACCGTTTTATGCTCGATCACCTGCTGAACCAGATCAGGAACGTACCGGGTATTTATATGGCCTACCGGCTGACCGGCTCCCGCCGGGTTAAAAATGAGTCAGACGGGAGCTAGCCAGATCAGCTAGGTGCCTGGCCCGGAGCAGACTGGCCTTGGGCAGGGAGGATTGCTCTTGGAGGTGTTTGAGGAAGAGGGCCGGGGTTACCAGGTTCCCCGGGTCTTCTAGGATGGCAAGAACTGCCTCTAGGTGCTCGGTGCTCTCATGGAAGCGGATCAGGTCAACTGCTGTTTTTAAGGGGGTGGTAAGCCGGATGGGCCCTAGGCTCATGGTCTCGTAGGGGTTCTTGAGGTTGCTGCAGTGAGCCTTCAGGCGCGGGGCCAGGACCTTGGGGATGTGGAGCCGGCGGCTTCTGCTGTAGTCCAGGTGGATCCCTTCCTGAGGGGCTAGGGGGCTGTAGCCTAGGACCCAGGCTGCGCTTAAGCGGCTAAAGCGGCAGCGGTGAAGGTAGAGCTCTGGCAGGGCCAGGGCCAGGCTTTGGGCCTTATGCAGGCTGGTGAGCGGGTAGTGGCTGGGGTAGTAGATGCCGTTGTGAAGCTCTAGGAGCCGATGTTTTTCAATGAACTTTCCCCAGGCCTGATTGCTCAGGCCCAGCTCAAACTGGGTGTAGAGGGGGTAGGGCAGAATCTGCCCGTCTGGTCCCGGAGGCCAGGCCAGCTGGGGTAGGGGCAGGCGGGGGGACTGGGGTAGCTGGCCGTGTTCTCTAGCTAGCTGTTCTAGGGCGTTTTTCCTGCCCCTTCCTGGGGCCAGGGGGAAGGGCAGGTCTGATAGTTGATGAAGAAGATGTACTTGTTCCATAGTTCAGGGATAGCAAATTTTCTTGCCCCTTGAAGCCTCTGATCTTAAAGCTGTGGATAAGTAGCCCCTGGGGGCAAAAAATCCCCCCTGACTGCTAAGGTCAGGGGGGATTTGACGTCATAAAGGCGTCATTTTTCTGCCAGAGAGGGCTTAGGCGCCGAACTCGGCAGTAGAGGCCTTGAGGGTTTCAAGCCACTGCTTGCGGGCCTCTAGGGCCTCTTTGGCCTTCTTGATCTTCTGGGCGTTGCCGCTGGCCTCAGCCTTAGCCAGGTCAGCTTCTAGGCCGGCAATGGCCTCTTCTAGCTGGGTCAGCATGGAGTTGGCCCTAGCCTGCTTAGCGGGGTCGGTCTTCTGCCACTTAGCGTTCTCGGCGCGGTGGATTTCGTCCTGAACCTTCCGCAGCTCCTGCTCAACCCGGCGAACAGAGTTGCGGGGAACCCGGCCGATAGCTTCCCAGCGGTCCAAGATTCCATCGAGGGCCTTCTTAGCTGCTGCAAGGTCGCTGACAGGCAGGATAGCCCGGGCCTCGTCCAGGAGGGCTTCCTTGGCCAGGAGGTTAGCCTCAAATTCCTTATCCAGCTCAGCGTTCAGGGCGGTGCGGGCGTCAAAGAAGACGTCCTGGGCTGCCCGGAAACGGGCCCAGAGGGCGTCGTCTTCCTTGCGGGTGCCGCGGGGGGCTGCCTTCCACTGGTCCATCAGCTCCCGGTACTTAGCTGCAGTAGCAGCCCAGTCGGTGGAGTGCTGCATGGCTTCAGCCTGGGCAATTAGGGCCTCCTTGACCCGCTTGGCCCGGCTATTGGCCTCATCTAGCTGGGAGAAGTGGGCCCGGCGGCGGCGGTCAAAGCTGGTGCGGGCTGCTCGGAAGCGCTTCCAGAGCTCATCTTCAATGCTCTTTGCCAGGTGGTGTTCCCGCTGGGTCTGCTTCCACTCATCAAAGAGCTGGTTCATACGGGTGTGGGAGTTCTTCCAGTGGATACTGGAATCATCCTGGGCCACAATGCTCTCAGCTTCAGAGACGATAGCTTCACGGGCTGCTAGGGCCTGCTGGCGGGCCTGGACTGACTCAACCTTCTCTGCTTCTTCACGTTCGTTGATCTTGCCCACTAGGGTCACTAGGCGTTCCTGAAGGGCAGCGTAGTCGCCTACCATGTTGCGAACAGCAACCTGCTGGCCAAGGTGGGCGGCGGCCTTCTGCAGGTCGGCTGCCTTAGCCTTGCGTTCTACCCGCTCTTCTAGTAGGGCTACCTGGGCCTCAAAGTTTTCAAACTTGCGGGCAAAGTAGGCCAGGGCCTCGTCTGCGCTGGCTCCAGGAACCTGCCCAACAGCGTATTCTTCACCGTCAACAATGACAAAGACGTGGCCGTCTTCATCAACGCGGCCAAAGGCTCGGGCCCGGTCAAGGTCAACCTTCAAGGTGTCGTCGGATTGTGTAGTCACCGCTATAACTCTTTTCGCATGATCTAATCAGGGGCCAGCAGGCCCCTTGGGGAGAATGAAAAGTGCACCGGTCTTAGCAGGGATTCGATAGGGCCGGTTAGTCCTCCACAGGGGAGGGCTAATGATCTATCGGGCTAAGGGGTGCCAGAACCAGCATAGCGGTTTTTACTGCCTTTGGGGGTAATTACCGGCCCGGTGTGCTCACCGTCTAGTATTAGTAGGTGAGTGCTTTTGAGCAAAGCACCTAGAGACCAAAGAAGAATTGTGAGGTAGGGGAGCGCATGGCTCGAAAGCAGTCGCTATCAGGTTTTCCAGAACTTTTGCCCGAGGAACGGCTTGTAGAGAACTTCGTTCTAGACACCCTTCGGCGGACCTTTGAACTGCACGGGTTTTCACCCATAGAAACCCGGTCTGTTGAGACCATTGAGCAGCTCCTGCGCAAGGGTGATATTGATAAGGAGGTCTACGCTGTCTCCCGCCTGCTGGATGAGACTGACCAGGGCCGGCAGGCTAAGAAGGAAAAGCTGGCCCTGCACTTTGATCTAACGGTTCCCTTTGCCCGCTATGTGGTTGAAAATGCCGGTTACCTTTCCTTCCCCTTCAAGCGCTACCAGATTCAGAAGGTCTGGCGGGGCGAGCGGCCCCAGGAGGGCCGGGCCCGGGAGTTTACTCAGGCTGATGTGGATGTTGTAGGGGATGGGGCCTTACCCTTCCGCTATGACGTGGAGCTGGCCCTGGTGATTGTTGATGCCCTCTCCCAGCTACCCATTCCCGACTTTAAGCTGCGGGTCAATAACCGTAAGCTCTCTGAAGGTTTCTACCTGGGTCTGGGTTTGAGCGATACTGCCGGGGTTCTGCGGAATATCGATAAGCTTGAAAAGATTGGTCCTGAGGCTGTTGCTCAGCTTCTGAAGGAAGAGGTAGGCGCTAGCGATGAGCAGGCTGCTGCCGCCCTGAAGCTGGCTAGTATCCGGGCTGAGGATACCTCTTTTGCTGACCAGGTGCGGGCTCTGGGCGTTGAGCATGAGCTGCTGGAAGAGGGCTTGGCTGAACTGACTGAGGTGATCGGTGAGGCTGCTAAGCGGGCTCCGGGTAAGGTGGTCGCTGACCTGTCTATTGCCCGCGGCCTTGACTACTACACCGGCACTGTTTATGAGACGGTTTTGGTGGGTCATGAGCAGCTAGGTTCGATCTGTTCTGGTGGCCGCTATGAGTCCTTGGCTTCTGCCGGCAAGCGAACCTACCCCGGTGTTGGCCTCTCTATTGGGGTAACCCGCCTGGTAGCCCGAATCCTATCTCAGGGCTTTGCCCAGCCTAGCCGTAAGGTTCCTACTGCTGTTCTGATCGCTTTGACCAATGATCAGATGTGGTCAGCTGCCCAGGACGTTGCCGATAGCCTTAGGTCGCGGGGTATTGCCTGTGAGGTCTCTGCCTCTGCTGCTAAGTTTGGTAAGCAGATTAAGTATGCCGAGAAGCGGGGGATTCCCTTTGTTTGGTTCAGCTCCTTCGGTGAGGACGGTCAGCTGAGCCATGAGGTGAAGGATATCCGTAGTGGCCAGCAGCAGGCTGCTGACCCCCAGGTCTGGGCCCCGGCTGCTGAGGACCTGCAGGTGCGAGTCCTGCCTACTGCCTAATTCACACCCATCTAACCGGTGCCTGTTGCACCAGAACAGGGTAAAATCGGGTGCAAACTGAACTGTAGATCGTGCCACCCGGTACCCTGCCCCATCGAAAGGAACTCAGTGCTACGCACTCATACCCTCGGCGAATTGACTGCCGAGAACATTGGAGAAACCGTTACCCTCTCTGGCTGGGTAGCCCGCCGTCGTGATCACGGTGGTGTGGCCTTCGTTGACCTACGTGACCGTGAAGGGGTCACCCAGGTTGTCTTCCACAATGAGGCTGACTTTGAGCACCTGCGCAACGAGTACGTTCTAAAGGTTGTTGGTGAGGTTACCCGCCGCCCCGAGGGCAATGAGAACCCTAACCTGACTACCGGTGACATTGAGGTTATGGTCAAGGAAACTGAGGTTCTAAATACTTCAGCGCCCCTTCCCTTCCAGATTGATGAGCATGTTGAGGTCGGTGAAGAGGCCCGCCTCAAGTACCGCTACCTTGATCTGCGCCGTCCTGAGCCTGCCCGTCTTATGCGTCTGCGCTCAGAGGCTAACCGGGCTGCCCGTGAGGTTCTGCATAGCCAGAAGTTCACCGAGGTTGAGACTCCCACCCTGACCCGTTCCACCCCTGAAGGGGCCCGTGACTTCCTGGTCCCTGCCCGTCTGGCCCCTGGCTCCTGGTACGCCCTGCCCCAGTCACCCCAGCTCTTTAAGCAGCTGCTGCAGGTAGGCGGCATTGAAAAGTACTACCAGATTGCCCGCTGCTACCGGGATGAGGACTTCCGCGCTGACCGTCAGCCCGAGTTCACCCAGCTGGACATCGAAGCCTCTTTTGTTGACCAGGAAGATATCATCGACCTGGGTGAGCGTATTGTTGAGGCCGTCTGGAACCTGATTGATGTGAAGGTGCCCCGCCCCATTGAGCGCATTACCTATAAGGACGCGATGGAGAAGTACGGCTCGGACAAGCCCGACCTGCGCTTCGGCCTGGAACTGACCGAGCTCACCGACTACTTCAAGGACACCACCTTCCGCGTCTTCAAGGCCCCCTATGTTGGTGCTGTTGTGATGCCTGGCGGCGCCTCCCAGGCCCGCCGTACCCTGGACGCCTGGCAGGAATGGGCCAAGCAGCGCGGTGCTAAGGGCCTGGCCTATGTGCTGATTCAGGAGGATGGCGAACTGACCGGCCCTGTAGCTAAGAACATTACTGAGGCTGAGCGTGAAGGTCTGGCTGCTGCTACCGGTGCTCAGCCCGGTGACTGCATCTTCTTCGCTGCCGGTGAGGCCAAGGCCTCCCGGGCCCTGCTGGGTGCAGCCCGCGTGGAAATCGGCCACCGCACCGGCCTTATTAAGGAGGGCGACTGGTCCTTCGTGTGGGTTGTGGATGCCCCCATGTTTGAGTCTGCTGCTGAAGCAACGGCTTCTGGCGATGTAGCCCTGGGCCACTCAGCCTGGACTGCCGTACACCACGCCTTCACCTCACCCAAGCCCGAATACCTGGACTCCTTCGACCAGAACCCCGGTGAGGCTTTGGCCTACGCCTACGATATCGTCTGCAACGGTAACGAAATCGGTGGCGGTTCTATCCGTATCCACCAGCGGGATGTTCAGGAGCGGGTCTTTAAGGTCATGGGCATTAGCGAAGAAGAGGCCGCTGAAAAGTTCGGCTTCCTGCTAGAGGCCTTCAGCTTTGGTGCCCCGCCCATGGGTGGTATCGCCTTCGGCTGGGACCGGGTCCTACAGCTAATTGGTGGTACTGACTCAATCCGCGATGTCATTGCCTTCCCCAAGACCGGTGGCGGCTACGACCCGCTGACCGCAGCACCTGCACCCATTACTGCCCAGCAGCGCAAGGAAGCAGGAGTTGACTTTAAGCCCAAGAAGGACGGCGAGAAGTAAGCGACCTTCCCGCTAGTTGCTCTATGAAGAGAGATGCCCACCGTCTTGGTG